>JAZSBE010000056.1:0-45782 GCA_045602215.1 Eubacteriales bacterium
AGAGTTCGCAGCATTTGCAAAGAACATTGCTCTCCAGATCGGTGCTTATCCCACTCCCTACCTCTGCCGCGAGCAAGTTCCCGCAAGCGTGATTGAGGAGGAAAAGAGCATTCTGCTCACGCAGATCGCAAACGATCCCGCCAACGCTAAAAAGCCCGATGCAATCAAGGCAAAGATGGTTGAGGGTAGAATCTCCAACGTCTACGACAACAACTGCCTGGTTGACATGAGCTACGTTAAGGACGACGATATGAAGGTTGGTCAGTACGTGAAGGCTACCGCGAAGGAGCTTGGCGGCGAGATCGAGATCGTTGACTTCTACCGCTTTGAAAAGGGCGAAGGCATCCAGAAGAGAGAAGAGAACTTTGCTGAAGAAATCGCAAAGATGACTGCAGGAAAGTAATCTTTTATAAGAAATCCGTCACGAGGTAACTTGTGGCGGATTTTTCTTTTTTCTATTGACAAGTGATTTCCTATATGATATAATATTCATGTAAGTAATGGGTTTCCTTAAAAAGGCGGAAGGTGGGAGATATGAAAAAGAAGATCTCGTTGATCATGGCAACCGCAGTCCTGCTTGCTACAATGCTCGGATTGATCGTTGGACTTGTAGGATGCGACAAAAACGACAAAGACCCCGGGGAGGAATCACAAAATCCTTTCCAAAGCGTGCTTAGCCCCGAAACAACTGAAAAGCCGAAGAAAACGCTCGAGACCGGCGGAGCGAATACTGATGATGGATGGAGTGAAATCAAATGAACACAAAAAAGAATATCCTTGTGGCAATTACGATTTTGATGGTTTGTGTGTTCAGTCTTGTCAGCTGTGACATTATGGGAATCGAGATTCCTTTCCTGTCGAACGATGATACGACCGAAGGAACCGAAAACGACACGCCCGCTACCAACAATACGGGTTCCCAGGACGCGTCTTCCTCTCAGGATGACGTATCAACGACCACCAAGCCTGAAGAAACCACACCCAAGAAGCCTACGACAACCTCTAAGCCTACAACGACCGAAAAGCCCTCTACCACTGAGCCTACACCCGGAACTACTGAGCCTACGCCCGGAACCACCGAGCCTGTGCCCCCTGTAACCACCACGCCTCCGATCGTGGATAACGGTGCAAACACCGAGCCCGGATACGGTCCTATCGAAACTCCGGAAGCATAAGAAAAAGAGTGTACCTCAAATGCATTTGCGTTTGAGGTACACTCTTTTTTGTTATTGTTGATCGTTGAGGAGATTCAACGTCTCATAGATGCCCTTGATGGGAATGATTTTGATTCCGGGAATGTCAAGGGTTCTTTTTTCTACGTTTCGATAGGGGACGACCGCCTTTGTGAAGCCGAGTCGGGCGGCCTCCTTGATTCGTTGCTCCAAATTGGAAACTGCGCGACATTCGCCTGCCAGTCCAAGTTCACCGATCGCGATCAGATCATCGGGCACGACCCGATCGGTCATAGAAGAGATGAGGGCGAGCGCAACCGATACGTCAGAGGCAGGCTCGTCCAGGTGAAGTCCGCCAATGACATTCAGATAAACGTCGTTCTGATAGAATTTCAGTCCCAATCTCTTTTCAAGCACCGCAATAATGAGGCACATACGGTTGTAATCAATTCCGTTCGTGGTGCGCCGAGGAGCAGGGAAGGCGGTCGTTGTGACCAAGGCTTGAATTTCCGCAATCAAAGGACGCGTTCCTTCCAGTGTGCAAACGGCACAGTTACCCGAGATATTGCGCGGACGTCCCGCAAGCAACATTTCGGAAGGATTCTCAACCTCTACCAGTCCCTTGTCGCTCATTTCAAAGACACCGATCTCGTTGGTCGATCCGTAGCGGTTTTTGATCGCTCGGATAATGCGGTACGCCTGCTGACGCTCACCTTCAAAATAGAGGACTGCGTCAACCATATGCTCCAGCACCTTCGGCCCAGCAATGCTGCCTTCCTTGTTCACGTGTCCCACCATAATGACCGAGATGCCATCGTTTTTCGCCTTGTTGATAAAGGAAAGCGCGGTCTCCTTGACCTGCGTGACGCTTCCGGGGGTAGAATTGACGGAAGAGGAGTACACAGTCTGGATGGAGTCTACGATGATTACGTCGGGCTTGATCTTGTCGGATTCCTGCAGGATCTTTTCGATGTTTGTTTCTGTCAGAATGAAAAGATTGGTTCCGACGATCCCGAGGCGCTTGGCGCGAAGCTTGAGCTGACCGCCCGATTCCTCGCCCGACACGTAAAGAACGCGACGCGTTGCGCCGAGAGAATCGCAAATCTGCATCAGAAGGGTAGATTTTCCGATTCCGGGCTCGCCCGAGAGCAGAACCACCGATCCGTGAACCAATCCGCCGCCAAGAACACGGTCAAGCTCGTTCAGTCCTGTGTTTTGGCGCATATATTCGGGGATCTCCAAGGCTTGAAATCCAACTGCGTGATTGTCACCCGAGGGAATCATGCTGATCCGTTTTGGCGCGGTCGCGGCAGGAGCGATCTCCTCCACGTCTTCGACAAAGGAGTTCCACGCGCCGCATTTCGGGCATTTTCCCATCCATTTCGGCGCTTTGTATTCACATTCGGTGCAAATATAGAATGTTTTCAGTCCTTTCAAGGCGTCATCCTCCGCATCACTTGTTTTCACTTACCATTATATCTTAAACGATGGAGAAAATCAAGAACTTGTTGCAATTTCAGAGGATATTTTCGTCAATGAGTCGGAAATTGCAAGGAAAAGCAGAAATGCGAGCTTGTTTTGATATTCCTCGGTCGCTAAAAGAGAAGCTTCTTCTGGGTTGGAGAGAAATCCGCATTCGACCAGAATTGCAGGGCAGGTCAGATGATGGAGCAGGTAAATGGAGGAGGTGGCGGCCTTGACGCGGCGATTGTTCTCGGGTTGCAGCTGCTCGGAGGCGAGCCTCTGAACGGATTGCGCGAGGGTGAGAGAGGAAGGATCGTATTTGGAATACCAAACCTGAAGCCCCTTGTACTGTGTCTGGGGAAAAGCGTTCATGTGGATACTTACAAAAATGGCGTTTGGCGTCTCTTCGGCGATTTTTCTGCGTGCCGCGAGATCCAGCGCCTTTTTTCTGCCGTGATAATCAACGGTTTTGTCATAGAGCAGAACGTCCTCGGAGCGTGTCAGAACAACGCGCACGCCGCTCGCAACCAACAGGTCGCGCAGTGACGTCGTGATTGCAAGGTTGATCTCCTTTTCCAAAGCCCCCGATGCGGAGGACGCGCCGCCGTCCTCTCCGCCGTGGCCTGCGTCAAGAACAACGGTGTATTCTTGCTTTGGAGTTGATGCCGACGATGTAGCCTCTTTTCGATACTGCCGAAGATACGGGATTGAAAACAATCCCGAAATACAACAAAAGGACAGTAATAACGTTGTCAGTCGAATCCATTTTCGCTTCATATAAACGCCTCTCTTTCAATCTATCGTATTCGAGGCTGGGAGCGGATATGATAAAAAGCACCGCGTGAAGACTGTAGAATCATCTTCAAACGGTGCTTTTTTTAGCAAGAGAACGCGCGGCAGAGCAGAGAATTTCTTTTTCGTCAAAGCCCTTTTTTTCCGTGCCGATCAGTTGGTAGGTTTCATGCCCCTTTCCGGCTAACACCAGAATCTCGTTGGGGTTCAGCAGCCCCACACCGTAACGGATCGCCTCCTCGCGGTCGGCAAAAGAGCGGTAGGGCGTTTGATAGAAGTCAACCACCGAGGCGATTTCGCCAAGGATCTTCTCGGGATCCTCGTTTCCGGGATTGTCGGAGGTCAGAATGCAGAAGTCGGACAATTCGGCCGCCGCCTCTCCAAGCTCACGGCGTCGCATTTCGGTTCGGTCTCCCACAGAACCAAACAGGCAAAGGAGGCGTTTTGGAGCGAAAGCGCGCAGATTTTGAAGCAACTGGCGCAAGCTTGCGCCGTTATGTGCGTAGTCAATGATGGCAATTCCGCCACTCTCAAGAGGGATCACCTCGGATCTCCCGGGCACGGCGATGTCCGTCAATGCGTTGGCAGTGTTTTCCAAGGGAATACCGAAGCTCACCGATGCAACCGCCGCCGCAAGGGTCGCGTTCAGCGCGTTGAAGTCCCCGATGAGCGGAATGGAAAAGGGAACGTTCTTCCCCTCATGGGAAAGGGTAAAGGAAACACCGAGGGAATCCTTTTTGAAAATCGGTGAAATATTGCTTCGTACATAGTCGGCATCGGTTTGAAGGGCGCAGGAAACGATATGCGCAGACGAACCGCAGATCATGTCAAGTGCGTGCGAATCATCGGCGTTGTAGATCACGGTATCCGTCCGAAATTCGGAAAACAGCCGACGCTTGCAAGCCTTGTAATGCTCAAAATCGGGATGCTCCCCCTCGCCGATATGATCTGAAAAGAGATTGGTAAAGACGCAACAGGAGAACTCGATCCCGTCAACGCGATGCTGATAAAGCGCTTGGGAGGAGACCTCCAAGACGACCGCGCGGCAACCGGCGCGATGCATTTTATTCAGCGTGTTTTGCAGCGTAATTGCATCGGGGGTGGTGTTTTTCGTGTCAAAATGTGTTGCTGCGAAATCAATTCCGTTCGTGCCGATATAACCGCAGGAAATTCCGTTTTTCTCTAACACGTGGCGGATCATGTAGGCAACCGTTGTTTTTCCCTTCGTGCCGGTAATGCCAATCACGTCAAGCCGTTGCGAGGGATGTTCGTAAAAACGACAGGCAAGAGCTGCCAGCGCACGCCTCGTGTCCTCTACAGTGACCGTGATGGCATCGTCGGGGAGCACGAGCGCGTCCTCTGCCAAAAACGCGCGGCAGCCTCGATTGTAGGCATCTGCGGCGTAGCGATGCCCGTCAAATTTCTGCCCCTTGATGCAAACAAAGAGGGTATGTGCATCACATTCCCTTGAGTTTTCCGTGATGCGCGTGATTTCAAGATCCGAAATGCATTTGGGATCGTTCGGAAGGCAGGAAAGCAAATCGCGCAGCGTCATACCGTCGCCTCCCGCATACAATCGAAGGATTCGGGGAATCCAATCGGTGTTTTGTTGCACGCGACTATCGTGCGATAGGCTAACACCTCCAAAGAATCTACAAAGACGGAGCTGTCAAGCCCGTTCTGGCGAAGCAGGGAAAGCTCGGTACAGCCAAGCACCAGACACTCGCACCCCTCTTTCAAAAGGGAATCGGAGATTTTATTGAAGACCGACAGATCCACGGGCTTGTTTTGTTTGATCGCGTCGTAGATGATCTCGGAGATCTTTTTCTGATCCGCTTCGGAGGGCGTCAGACACGTTATTCCGTTCTTTTCGCAAAGGCGGTGATAGGAGCGGGATTTCACAGTCCCCTCGGTCGCAAGCAGACCAAAGGTAGTGATATTTCTTTTTTTGAGATAACGAACCGTCTCCTCGATGATGTTGAGGATCGGAACGCTTGAGGTTTCGGACAATCCGTCGTAAAAATAATGCGCTGTGTTGCAGGGAATCACGAGAAGCTTGGCTCCTGCATCAATCAGACGGCGCGCCTCTCTTTGCATGATGGGCAGGGGACTGTCGGTAGATTTTCCGAGAATGTACGCAGTTCTGTCGGGCGTGGAGGCGCGGCTGCTGATCAGCATATCGATGTGGTCGGCGTCACAGCTTGCCAGCGTGTGCGACGTAACCATCTCGCAAAAATAAAAGGTAGACATGGGGCCAAGGCCGCCAAGAACTCCCAAAAGGAAATCAGATTTCATTTTTGCGCTTCTCCTTTCCCATCGTCATATCCGTAAAAAACCTCTTCCATTTCATCGGAGTTTGCAATTACGAAGAAACGTTCCAAGGTTTCGCGGTTTCGCCAGATAAAGTTGGCATAGTCCTCGGTGCAGGGAATCAAATAGAGGATCAGATCGGCGTTTCCAAGCTGCTTTGCATAATCCTTGAGCGCCGTCAGCATCAGATGATCTCCTGCATGATGTCGTACAAAATGATATTTCATGCAAAGAGAGATGCGAGCCTGCAGGGCGATGCGGTCGCTAAAAACATGGGATACCGTTCCGTATTTTTTGAAATACCGACGAGCGGTTCTCACGGTGTCGGGTGAGATGCCCAAAAGCACCGGAACCAGTTCTCCGGACAGTAAATCGTCTTGAATGAAATCCACGGCTTGTCTCCTTTGCAGAATTGATTTTATTATAGCATACTTTTGGAGAAAAGAAAAGAGCTCGTGCAAAACTTTCATTTAATTTTTTTCAAAAACACGCAAAAGTCTTGCATTTTTCGCTGTTTTTGTATATAATATAGGAAGCAAGATCACAAGTGGGGAACGAGCATATGAAAAAGGAAAAGATTTATCGCGTGTTCTCGCATCTGCCGGAGCTGATTACCGATCGGTTGACGTTGCGGAAGCTTTTGGTGACCGATTGCAGAGATATGTACGAGTACGCCAGCAGAAATGACGTCACCAGATACCTGACGTGGCATCCGCACCCGGACAGTGCCTATACCAGAGAGTATCTTGAATATCTCGGCGGACGCTATTCGGCAGGAATGTATTACGACTGGGCGGTGGTGTATGAGCCGGATTGCAAAATGGTAGGCACCTGCGGCTTTACGTCCTTCAATACCGTCTCTGACAGCGCCGAGGTCGGATACGTCATCAATCCCGATTACTGGGGCAAGGGAATTGCCAGCGAGGCGCTGGAGAGAGTGCTTCGGTTTGGTTTTGAGGAGTTGAAGCTGCATCGGATCGAGGCAAAATTCATGCATGAAAACGAGCGCTCGCGCAGTGTTATGGAGCGTGTCGGCATGACCTTTGAGGGATACCACAGAGAGGCAATGCTGGTCAAGGGAGTCTATATTACTTACGGCGTTTGCTCGATTCTGGCATCCGAATGGGAGATGCGAAAAAAGGAACGGGATTTGTCGAAAAACCAATGAAAAGTCCTTTACAAAAAGGCTTTTCTATGATAGAATAAAACATGTGTAGCGCATGAGAGAGGAGAACTGTTTTGATGCTTGCAGGCTTAACCGCAAACGAACAATATTACCGCAGAACGGTCTCTTCCATCGGCGTCTCAATGCTCTCTCTTTGGCTGTTCATGAATCTGATCGGCTCTCTTTTGCCTATTGTTGAGACGTCGATCGCGGCGAACGTTTCGTCCTATGTTTGGGCGGATATCATCTATCAGCTTTTCTACGGTCTATTCTATTTCCTTGCCTTCACACTTCCCGTGATCGTTTTGAGAGTCATGGTTGGAAGAAGCGGGGATATTTACTATTCCGCGAAAACCGAACTTCGCTTGTCGGGATATCTTCCTGCGATCGTGCTCGGCGGAATTTTTCTAATCTACGTGCAATCCACCCTGAACGCCGCGTTGATAAGCATTTTTGATTATGCAGCCTTTTCCGAACAGGTGATCTGGGGTGTCGAGGATCTTCGCGGCTACGGCGTGGTTTTGAAGTTCATCGTAGCGGCGCTCGTTCCCGCTTTCTGTGAGGAGTTTTTGTTCCGCGGAGCGATTCTCTCCAACCTGCTTCCGTTTGGCAGAACCAATGCCATTTTGATCAGCGCTCTGTTGTTTGCTATGATGCATCAGAATGCCGAGCAGCTTCTGTATGCCTTTGCGGCGGGCATTCTCCTTGGTGTGGTTTACGAGTGTACGGGAAGCATTTGGAACTGCGTTTTTCTGCATTTGATGAACAATTTCTCTTCAATTGTCATCACGATTCTTTCAAAAAAGCTTCATCGCAATGCCGAGATCGGCAGTACGTTGGCAGCGCTGCTTTTGCTTTTCGTTTGCGGCGGTGCGGTGGCATTTTTGGTAAGATATCTATCCCAAAAAGAAACTCGGTTTGAGGACGGGATATTTGGAAAGTCCTTTCCTGCGACCGATTCCTTTGCAACCTGCAAGCTGGCGCCCGGGCGGAGCGTGTCTCTCTTTTTCGCTTTTCCCATGGTTCTGTTCTTCCTTTTGTCTGCCTCGCAGGTGATAACGCTCATATGGAGGGCGGTGACGTTTCAATATGCATGATCACGAAAAATGGATGAGAATCGCGCTGGAGGAGGCCGCACAGGCGGCTGAAGCGGGAGAGATTCCCGTCGGCGCTGTCATTGTGGACGGAGAAGGGAAGCTTCTCGCCCATACGCATAATCTGAGCGAAACGAATCAATTGCCGACGCACCATGCCGAGATCTTGGCAGTTGAGGCGGCTTGCAAAGCAAAAGGGACTTGGAGACTTTCAGACTGTACCGTCTACGTGGCCCTCGAGCCTTGCCCGATGTGCATGGGTGCGTTGATCCATGCAAGGGTGAAAAGGATCGTCTTTGGCGCGTCTGACCCAAGAGCGGGAGCGTGCGGGAGTCTGATTGATCTTTCCGACTATGCGCTCGAGTCTTCTCCCGAGATCCTTGGCGGCGTCCTTGCCGAGGACTGTATTGCCCCTATCCGCTCATTTTTTAAGCAAACAAGAAAAAAGTAAATCATGATTTTCAAGATCCACTTGAAAAGAAAGGTAATCAAGTCATGTCAAACGTTGTGATCCCCGAGGGATATCGTTCTTTCCTCACACTCCGCCAGACGGAGTACGCAATCAAAAAGGTCAAGGATTTCTTTGAGCGAGATCTTGCGACTGAATTGAATCTGATTCGTGTTTCCGCGCCTTTGTTCGTCAATCCGGACAGCGGACTTAACGATGATCTGAACGGCGTGGAGCGTCCCGTCGGGTTTGATCTCTTGTCGGGAGATCGTCTGGAGATCGTGCATTCTCTCGCAAAATGGAAGCGTTACGCCCTCAAGCAGTATGATTTTGCCCCGGGCGAGGGTCTGTATACCGATATGAACGCGATCCGCCGAGATGAGGAAACCGACAATATTCATTCCATGTTCGTTGACCAGTGGGACTGGGAAAAGATCATTACAAAGGATCAACGCACCGAGGAAACGCTGAAGAAAACGGTTCGTTGCATCTACGACGCGCTTCGTCACACCGAGCAGTACATCGTCAACGAGTATTCCTTCATTGGACGGCTTCTGCCCGATGAGATCACCTTCATCACCTCTCAGGAGCTGGAGGATCGTTGGGGAGATCTGACTCCGAAGGAGCGCGAATACCGCGCCGCAAAGGAGTACGGAGCAATTTTCCTGATGCAGATCGGAGACGCGCTGAAGAGCGGAAAACCGCATGACGGCAGAGCCCCTGACTACGATGACTGGACGCTGAACGGGGACATCATCGTGTATTATCCCGTGCTTGACATCGCCTTGGAGCTTTCCTCCATGGGAATCCGTGTTGACGAGGAGGCATTGCGCCGTCAGTTGTCGATCCGCGGATGTGAGGATCGCGCAGAAATGCCGTTCCACCGTGCGCTTCTCGACGGGGAACTTCCTTACACCATTGGTGGGGGAATCGGACAGTCCCGTATGTGTATGTTCTTCTTGAGAAAGGCGCATATCGGAGAGGTACAATCCTCCTTCTGGTCGGAAGAGGAGCATCGAATCTGCCGCGAAAACGGCGTTCACTTACTGTAAAAAAAGAAAAGGAGTTGAGAGATATGAAACCGAGAGCCCTGCAAAGTATCTTGCTGATGTTGGTTATCCTCTCAACTCTTTTTTCTTCCTTTGGTTGCAAAAACAGGAAAGCGGATCTGCCCGAGACCAAGGATCTTGTATGGGCGATCGGTGCCGCCTTGCCCGAGGAAGAGGACTTTTTGGAAACGCTCGATGAGGGCGCTTCAGTGGAGTTTGCCGAATCGAACCCTTATCAAAATCTTGAGAGCGGAGAGAATCGGATTTCCTTGATTTATTATCCGACAAAGGGAAGAAAGCAGAAGCTGGAAGCGACGCTGACGCTGGTCGATGACCGCGAGAAGCCTGTGATTTTAGGCGCGCGGGATCTGATGGCATACGTGGGCGACACTGCCGTCGCATATTACAACGGAGTGACTGTTTCGGATAATTGTGGCGGAGAACTGACCCTTCGGGCGGATTATTCTGCGGTGGATCTGACAGAGGAGGGCGTCTATCCCGTTACCTATTACGCGACCGATCACGTCGGAAACGTTTCGATGGTGGAGATTTCTGTCCACGTTTACAAAGAGGAGATCACGCTGGAGATGCTGTATGCCGAGATTGATCCCATTATTGTAGAAAAGGGTTGGGCGCAACTTTCCAAGGCTGAGCAGGCAAAGGCGATTTTTTGGTACGTTCATACCGAGGCGGGGATCTCTTACGTTGATACCTCGGACAAGACCGATTGGATTCGGGAGGCGTATCTCTGCCAGAAGAACCGAAAAGGCGATTGCTTCAGCTATTTCGCTCTTTCAAAAGCCTTTTTTGAGAGGTTAAAAATTGACAATCTGGACGTACAGCGTCTGCCGGGCTTTACCGATGACACGCATTACTGGTCGATGATCAATATCGCAGGTGCGGGGGAGCCTGCTCGGTGGTATCATTACGATGCAACAAGAGTTCGTGACGTCAGCGCGAGCAGCGCGTTGCTCACGGACGCGCAGATTCAAGTATTTAGCGAGCAAAGACCGTATTTTTACTATTACGATACCTCCAAGTATCCTGCCTCTGCCACCGAGATTCTGATCTCGCGTCCTGATCTAACGTAAAGGAGAAGCAAAATGCCAATCCAGACTAATATTTTGCAATATCTCGAGCAGACCGCGCCGAGAGTACCCGATAAAATTGCATATTCGGACGGAACCGACTTCATTACCTTTTCAGAACTTTTTGAAAGCGCAAGATCCATCGGAAGCGCGCTCCTGCAAAAGGGATACTCCAAGGAGCCGATCGCCATTCTTATGGAAAAGCACCCCCGTGTTCCTGCGGCGTTCTACGGAACGGTTTATGCAGGGTGCTTCTATGTGCCGCTTGATTCTTCTATGCCCATTCATCGCATGGAGGTGATTTTAGAACAGGTCGGCGCGCGTGCGCTGATCATTGACGAAAAAAACCGAAAGAGAGCCGCAGAGCTGGCTTTTGATGGAGAAATTTTGTCCTATAACGATCTGGCGAGCTGCGAGGCGGATGAAACCGCTCTCCGAGCAGTTCGTCGGTGTCAACTCGACGTCGACCCCATCTATATCGTGTTTACCTCGGGCTCGACGGGCGTTCCCAAGGGCGTGGTAGCTTGCCACCGCTCGGTGATCGATTACGTGGAGGCCTTGTCGGACGCGCTTGATTTTTCCGAGGATAGCGTTTTTGCCAACCAAACGCCGCTGTTTTTTGACGCACCTCTCAAGGAGCTGATGCCGGTCATCAAATTTGGCGCGACCGCCTATTTTGTTCCCAAGATGCTCTTCATGTTCCCGACGAAGCTCTGCGATTTTCTCAATGAGCACAAGATCAACACCGTATGCTGGGTGGTATCCGCCCTCACGATGATCTCATCAACCGGAACGCTGGAGATCAATCCGCCCAAGCATCTTACGACCGTTGCATTTGGTAGCGAGGTCTTTCCGACGGCGCAGTACCGTATGTGGCGCGATGCGCTCCCCACGGCAACCTTCTACAATCTCTACGGCCCCACCGAGGCGACGGGAATGTCCTGCTGGTGGCGGGCTGACCGCGAGCTTGAGGAGAACGAGCCCATTCCGATTGGGAATCCCTTTCCTAATACGGGACTTATGCTGATCAAGGAAAACGGTGAGGAGGCGACAGAGGGCGAAGAAGGGGAGATTTACCTCAGAGGCACCTGCGTGACGCTTGGATATTTCAAGAATCCCGAGAAGACCGCGGAGGCGTTCGTTCAAAACCCCTTGAACAAAAATTACCCCGAGCTCGTTTACCGAACCGGAGACATTGGAAAATACAACGCGCACGGCGAGCTGGTCTTTGTCTCGCGGAAGGATGCCCAGATCAAGCATATGGGACATCGCATCGAGCTTGGAGAGATCGAGGCGGCGGCTGACCGTTTTGAAGGGATCGACCGCTCGTGCTGCGTGTACGATCACGAGAAAAAACGCATCGTTCTGTTTTTCGTCGGACAGACCGAGGGGACGGAACTGATTTCCTTCCTCAAGGGATACTTGCCGCGATATATGATTCCTGCGGAATGCCGCGCTCTGGATCGGATGCCGCTCACACCCAACGGCAAAATCAACCGCAAATTCTTGCAAAAAGAGGCAGAAAACGCTGCTTTTTCGCAGTAAAACCGCTCTTTTTTACGAAAAACAATAAAAAAACAAAAAAGAACTTGATTTTTTTCTTCAAATAGTTTATAATAATGAGTGTTGAAAAAGGTAAAAAATTCAGGAGGATTTATCATGCTCGTTTCTGCAAAAGAGATGCTTCAAAAAGCAAAAGCCGGCCACTATGCTGTCGGTCAGTTCAACATCAATAACCTGGAGTGGACCAAGGCCATTCTGCTCACCGCACAGGAGAACAACTCTCCCGTTATTCTCGGTGTTTCCGAGGGTGCAGGAAAGTATATGTGCGGATTCAAGACCGTAACCGAGATGGTAAAGGGAATGATTGACGAACTCAAGATCACCGTTCCCGTAGCGCTTCACCTCGACCACGGAAGCTATGACGGATGCTACAAGTGCATCGAAGCAGGCTTTTCTTCCATCATGTTCGACGGTTCTCACTATCCGATCGCCGAGAACGTTGAGAAGACCAAGGAACTCGTAAAGGTTTGCGAGGAAAAGGGACTGTCTCTCGAGGCAGAGGTTGGTTCTATCGGCGGTGAAGAGGACGGCGTCGTTGGAATGGGCGAGTGTGCTGATCCTTACGAGTGCAAGATGATTGCAGACCTCGGCGTTACCATGCTGGCTGCAGGAATCGGTAACATCCACGGCAAGTACCCCGCAAACTGGGCAGGTCTGTCCTTTGAGACCCTCGCTGCAGTTTCCGAGAAGGTTGGAGATATGCCCCTGGTTCTCCACGGCGGAACGGGTATTCCCGAGGATATGATCAAGAAGGCAATTTCTCTGGGTGTTTCCAAGATCAACGTGAACACCGAGTGCCAGCTCGCATTTGCAGCTGCAACCCGCGCATACGTTGAGGCAGGTAAGGATCTCCAGGGCAAGGGCTTTGACCCCAGAAAGCTTCTCGCTCCCGGCTTTGAGGCAATCAAGGCAACCGTAAAGGAGAAGATGGAGCTCTTCGGTTCTATCAACAAGGCTTAATTTACAATTCAATAAAAAAGGCTGAAGCAATTTGCTTCAGCCTTTTTTGTGTTCTATCAGCTTCTCAATTCAAGTCCCATCTTGAACTTCAGATCATTGAGAATCTTCTTGGAGACCTTGTCAGCCTCCTCGACCGTCAGAGTGCGATCCTCTGCGCGGAGAGTTACGCGGAGAGAAACGGATTTCTTGCCGTCGCCAACCTGTGCGCCGCGGTAGATGTCAAAGAGAGCAACCTTTTCAACCAGCTTGCCGCCTGCCTTTGCCATCACAGCCTCGATCGCGCCAACCTCCATCTCCTCGTCGCAAACGAAGGAGAAGTCACGGGTGGTTGCAGGATATTTAGGAAGCGGACGGTATTCCTTTTCGGTATTTGCGCGCGCAAACAACTCGTCAAAGTAGATTTCTGCTACGTAAACAGGGATATCCAGTCCGTAGTTTGCGGTCATGCGAGGGTCTGCCTGACCGAAGATCGCCAGCTCGGTTCCGTCCTCTGCAAAGAGCTTTGCGCATCTTCCGGGGTGATATGCGGGATGCTCGCCAAAGGATGCGATGCTCGTCTTGATGCCTGCAAAGGACGTGATCGCCTCGCAGATACCCTTGAGAGCGTAGAAATCAACGTTTCCGTACATTCCAAGGGTCAGAACCTGCTTCTCATCGGGGAGCTCGTTGATGCTTTCCTTGGGCAGATACACGGTTGCAAGCTCAAACAGCTTGACGTTATCGTTGTTGAAGTTCTTATTTCTTGCAACGATCTCCATCATAGAGGGGAGAGCGACGGTACGCATCACGCTCGTGTCTTCACCCAAGGGATTGGAGATTACAACGGATTTGCGGAGCGCGGAATCGGAAGGCATACGAACCTTATCGTAATACTTGGGGCTGATGAAGGAGAAGGTATGGATCTCCGAGAGTCCCGCGCCGATCAGGAGGTTGTCCAGATCAACGATGAACTGTTGCTTTGCGCTTCTGCCGCCCAGCGTTGTTTCGGCGTTCATACGGGACGCCTCGATCTTATCGTATCCGTAGATACGAACCACTTCCTCGGCAATGTCGTTCATGCAGGCAAGGTCTGCGCGGTAGGAGGGAACGGTGATGGTGTTGTTCTCCAGCTTGCAGCCAAGACCGATCAACGTCTGAATCATGTTCTCGGTCGGAATTTTTGTGCCGAGAAATTCGTTGTAGCGATCGGGCGTGAAGGGAAGAACGGTGGGAGCTGCAGGCGCAGGATATACGTCCAGAACGCCGTCTACCACGTCACCCGCACCCAAAAGCTCTACCAGCTCACAGGCGCGCTCAAGTCCTGCCATGCAGTTTTCGGGGTCAAGACCCTTTTCAAAACGCGCGGAAGACTCGGTTCTCATGCCGTTCTTCTTTGCGGTCACACGAACCGACGCGCCGTTAAAGCAAGCAGATTCAAACACAACGGTAGCGGTATCCTCGGTGATTTCGGAGTTTGCACCGCCCATGACACCTGCCAGTGCGCAGGCTTTCTTCTCGTCGGCGATGACCAGCATACTGTTGTCCAGAACGTGGTCGATGTCGTCAAGAGAGCGGAAGGTCTCGCCGTTTTCTGCGCGGCGAACGTTGATGGCAGAGCCGTCAAGGCACTTGTAATCGAACGCGTGCATGGGCTGACCGTACTCGAGCATCACGTAGTTGGTAATGTCAACGATGTTGTTGATGGGACGAACGCCCGATGCGCGCAGACGCATTCTCATCCAAAGGGGAGAGGGCGCGATTTTGACGTTCTTCACCACTCTCGCGCAGTAACGGGAGCAGAGATCGGGCGCGGAGATCTCCACGCTGAGGTGATTTTCCACGCGATCTCCGTCGCCACAGCCCTTGACGGTGGGAGTGGGAACGTTCAATTCCTTCTCAAAGGAAACGGCAGATTCACGCGCCAGACCGATGACAGAAAGGCAGTCGGGGCGGTTGGAGGTGATCTCGAACTCTACGACAGCGTCGGAAAGCATCAACGCCTCGCGGATATCCATGCCGAGCTTGTCGCCATAGCTTTCGTCCAGAATCAGGATTCCGTCCTCGGCTGCACCCGGCATATCGTGCGTGGTCAGCTTCAATTCGCCAATGGAGCAGAGCATTCCGTTGGATTCTACTCCGCGCAGCTTGCCCGCCTTGATCACGATGCCGTCGGGAAGCTTTGCAACGGGAAGTGCAGCGGGAACGAGCGCGCCCTCAAAGACGTTCTGCGCGCCGGTCACGATCTGAATATCCCGTCCGTGTACGTCTCCTGCATCCACGCGGCAGATCCACATATGATCCGAGTCGGGGTGCTTTTCCATGTGTGTGACCTTTGCAACGACCACGTTTTCGATGTCCTCGCCGAGAACCTCAAAGCCTTCTACCTTGGAACCGGTAGCGGTCATGCGATCACAGTAGGTTTGATTGTCAATATCGCTTGTATTTACAAAATCAGAAAGCCAATTTCTTGAAAGATTCATGTTCTTACCTCCCTCAAATCAGAATTGCTCCAGAAAACGCTGATCGTTTTCATAGAACAGACGAATATCGTCCACGCTGTATGCCTTCATGGCGATTCTCTCAATTCCAAGACCAAAAGCGAATCCGGAGTATTCCTCGGGATCGATTCCGCAGTTGGAGAGAACGAAGGGATGAACCATGCCGGCACCGAGAATCTCAATCCAACCTTCGCCCTTGCACAGTCTGCATCCCTTACCGCCGCAAACGTAGCAGGAAACGTCCACCTCAGCAGACGGCTCGGTGAAGGGGAAGTGGTGGGGACGGAAACGGATGCGGGTGGATTCTCCGAACATCTTCTTTGCAAAGATCTCGAGCGTTCCCTTGAGGTCGCCCATCGTGATACCCTTGTCCACAACGAGACCCTCCAGCTGATGGAAGAGGGGAGAGTGCGTGGAATCAAGCGCATCCGAACGGTAAACACGGCCGGGAGAGATGATACGGATGGGAGGCTTCATGTGCTCCATCGTTCTGACCTGTACGGGAGAGGTCTGGGAACGGAGGAGGATGTTATCGCTGATATAGAAGGTGTCCTGCGTATCTCTTGCAGGATGATTTTCGGGGATGTTGAGTGCCTGGAAGTTGTAGTAATCCAGCTCTACCTCGGGGCCCTCTACGATCGAGAATCCCATGCCGATGAAAATATCCTCAAGGTGGCGTTGCACCTGGGTCAGAGGATGGATATGACCGCTTGCAATGGGAGTAGCAGGCATGGTCACGTCCAGCTTCTCGTCCTTCAACTGCTTTTCCAGAGCCGCAGCCTGCGCCAGCGTTGCCTTTTCGGCGATCGCTTCTTCAATCTGCGCGCGGATCTCGTTTGCGAGCTGACCGACCAGCGGACGCTCCTCGGGAGACAATGCACCCATTCCGCGCAAAACTGCCGTCAGCTCTCCTTTTTTTCCGAGATATTTGATTTTGATTTGCTCAAGGTTTGCGTCTTCCGCATGGATCTGCGCCAGCGCGCTTTCCTTGATTTGCTCAAGCTTTTCTCTCATTTTTATGTCCTTTCTAAATTAAATTCAAAATAAAAAAGCCCCGTCCTAAATTCAGGACGAGACGCAATGCACCCCGCGGTACCACCCGGTTTTCGGCAAAAAGCCAACACTTTTTTGGCGGATAACGGTGCCTTGCCGTACCGAACTACTCAGGATTCATTCGGTATGCTCCGAAGGGAAATGCGTCCTCTGCCGGATATACGTCGGTCTCAGCCGTGCCAACGCTCTCTGGGATATCTTTTTGCAGATTTGCTGACTTCATCATCGCATGATAATGTATTATAACATAAAGGAAGAAAATTTTCAATAGGTTTGGTGAAAAAAGATTCAAATGTTTTCAAAAAAACTCCCCCTGCGTTTGTGCAGGGGGAGATCAAGGTATTTGCGAAATCAGTTCTCCAGCTCATCCCACTTGATTTCGGGGAAGGACTTGAAGATGGACTCCGTCTTTTCGGTCTCGTTGTTGTAGTAAACGTACTTTTTGTATCCCTTGAGTCTGGTCTTCTGGAAGGTAGCAGGCGCATAGTAGGTTGCCTGTACTCTGGAAAGATCCTTGTGAACCAGAACCGCGTTCTGGTTGTAAACAACGGGAATCACGGGAAGATCCTCCATCAGAATTTCCTCAGCTTTGTGGAGCAGGGTAGCCTTCTGCTTGCTCCAATCGGATTCCTTGGTGGAAGGAGTAATGCCGTTTGCGGCATAGATCTCTTCGATCGCTACCTTCAAGGTCTGCTTGCTAGTACCTGCTTTAACAGCCTGCAGCGCTACGATTGCAGCATCAGCGGCAGCATACGTTTCGGATGCGGAGTCGATGATGGTATTTACAGCGGTTTCTACAGCGGCAAGAGCCTCGGTATGCGCGGTGGTAGCCGTTTCGAGGGCAGCCGCAACAGTTGCCTTCTCCGCGTCAGTAGCGTTTTCTTTGCCATTGACCTTGTTATATTCTTGAGTTGCTTTGGTCAGAGCCGTAGTTGCAGTCTCAAGAGCCTTGATTGCCTTCTCAAGATCTGCGATCTTGTTTCTGACAGAAGCTGCAGAGGTTGCAACGCTCTCACAAGCGGTTTGCGCTGCGGTCGTCAATTCCTCGGATGCACACGCAGCCACAATATCCTTGCTTGCCAGCTTGCCGGCAACGAGAAGATCGGAGAGCTGTGTACGAAGGAATTCAGGAACAGCCTTCAAAGCATCATTGCGTTCCGTGAAATCGGTCATCGCATATACCGAAACCAAGGCTTCTTTTTCTTCGTTCAGAGCAGCCTTAGCGGTTGCGTAAGAGGTTGCCAGCTTTCTTTCGGTTGCATTTGCAGACATCTCATAAGGCAGGGTGTTCAAATGCGTTGCAAGATAAGAGGTCGACGATGTATCAAGAGAAGCAAAATAGGGAATATAGTAGATAGCCTCCATCATGATGTTGTATCTGACGCTATCATATCCGGTAATGTGCGTATCGTACTCGTAGATGTCGTTATCGGCGTCCGCATAGATGCCTCCGGAGAATGCGTAAGCATAGTTGGAGAGCATGGAGTAAGCGTCTGCGGTGAATGCATTGACATCCAAGGCGATTGCTTCAAACTTTCCGAGTTGAACTGCTTCAACAAAGAGATCGTCACACACGTCGGTGGGAACCGTCTCGTACAGAGTAGAGTAGTCGTTGTTTTCAATGGGGTATACCAGCTCTACTTCAACGTCAAAATCAAGCTCTGCCCAAGCAGCGCAGATCATTTCGGTCATGGCAACGTGAACCTCGTCGTGCGCCGCAACCTTGATAGTAAAGGAATACTTGGAAGGATTGATTCCCGCCTCGGAGAGCAGAGTCTTTGCTCCCTCAATGTTTGCAGAGGTGCTGATCAAAGCCTTTGCCTGCTTGCTGGTGCGGAACTCGTCCTTTCTTCCGGTGTCAAAGACGCCGTTGGGAACGAATGCGTTGGCTGCTTCAGCGAAAACAACGGCATTTTTGATCGCCTCACGGTCAATTGCCATAGAGAGTGCCTGACGAACGGTGGGGTTCGCGAACAGGTAGGTGCCGTTTCTACCATCGTCTACAAGCGCATTCTCATTGAGCTGGATTGCAAAGGTGGAAAGTGCGTCGGTAACCTCGGCTTCCTTCTTAATGAATTCTGCATTATCACCGGTGCGGAGAGACAGCGGAATGTTGCCAACGTAGAAAAGCTTTCCGTTCTTGTAGTTTTCCAGAATTTCCTCATCGGTCATGGTGCAATCCACAAGCAGGCGGTAGGGCTTTACGGACTTTGTGAGCTTGTCGCGCTCAAAGTCACGGTAGTAGCACTGATTGCGCTCCAGATAGAAGCTGGAGATCTTCTGTGCCTTGCTGCTCTTGACAACGGCATTGCCGAATTCATCGATCGCATTGTCATCCTTGACGCTCTCATCGAGCTCAGCAAAAATGAACTTTCCAAGCTTGAAGGGGCCGCTGGTCGGCATGGAGCTGCCTTTCTTTGCCCAGTCATCGCCCAAAGAGAGGTAACGCTCATGGAGAGGCGCGGTTGCAATACAGGTCAGATTCAAAAGGAACTGATCGTAATCAATGGGCTTTTCAAAGGAGACCTTAATGACGCGGTCTTCTACCGCTTCAACACCCAAATCATCAACGGTAACGTCGCCTTCCTTGATAGCGCGCGCATTCTTGACGTCAAAAAGGAGGGAAGCAGCATCGTAGTCGTTTCTGAAGTCGACCAGACGCTTCCATGCGAACACAACGTGCTCGGCAGTGATCGGGTCCTTGGTGCTCCAGTTAGCTTCCTTCAGGGTAAACTCGATGTAATACTCGTCGTTATCGGGATCCTCAACGATTTCGTAACTATCAACCAAGGATTTCTTCACCTTGCCGTTTTCGTCAAGCTTGAACAACGTGTCATACATCAAGCTCATCACGTTGATCGCATCTGTGTTGTAATAGATGGCTGCAGGGTCAAAGTCATAGATCTCGTCCGTAAGATACATCGTAATGTATGCTCCGGGATCCTCGTCAGCCTGTTTTGCACATCCGAAAAGGGGAACGCAGAGCATAACGAGACAGAGTGTGAGAGCCAAAATCCGCTTTGTCATAAGTTGAAAAGACCTCCTTAAGCTAAGAAAAAATCTAAATCGGCGCAAAAACGCCATAACTTCCTATATATTATACAATATTTTCTATTGAATTTCAATACTTTCCAAAATATTTTGATGTATATTTTGTTAACAATTTTGACAATATATCAATTTTAGATGCGAAAAAAGGAGATTCTTGAGATGAACAGCTATTACAGAACAGATCTTGCGGCAGAAAGCTTTGCTCAAATCGGCGGAACTTTAGAGGGAGTCGAGCATTCCACCCAAACGTTTGGAGGCTGTGACATTCATCGCACGCTGATCTTTCACGAGGATGCTGCCAGGATGCTCGGAAAGCCGCTCGGCGAGTATATCACGGTTGTGTGTGGAAGTGTTCAGTATTTGACGCAGGACGAAAGTGAGCGTTGCGCGGAGATTCTGGCGGGAGAGCTTCACGGACTTGCCTCGCGTCTGCTTGGACGGGTGCGAGACGCGGAGCTGTCTGTACTGGCAGTGGGACTTGGAAATTCGGAATTGACAGCCGACGCCATTGGGCCCATGACGGCGTCAAAGTTGACCGCAACGAGGCATCTGAAGGAGCACGAGCCGGACTTGTATCTTGCGCTCGGATGTTCCTCCTTGGCGATCCTCTCGCCCGGAGTTCTGGGGCAGACGGGGATTGAAGCCTTGGAAATGCTGCGAAATGCGGTGGAATCCGTCCGTCCGGATCTGATTCTGGTGATCGACGCATTGGCGGCGGGGGATTGCGAACGCCTTGCAACAACGGTTCAGCTTTCCAATGTCGGCATCGTACCAGGGAGCGGTGTAGGGAACCGTCGGAGTGCAATCACGCAGGAGACGGTGGGTGTTCCGGTGATCTCCATTGGAGTTCCGACCGTGGTAGACTCCTCCACCTTGGTTTACGATGCCTTGAGGGAGGCAAAAATCGACCAAACGGACGATTTTTTGCGAAAAGTGCTGGAAAACGGACGTAATTTCTTTGTTTCCCCCAAGGAAAGCGACGTCATCGTCTCGCACTTTTCCAAGCTGATTTCCAAGGCAATCGAGCTTGCCTTCGTGGGAGAATTGCCGTTTTAGACGGGAATCTTTTTCTCCTCGTTCTCATATGATAGACTGTTCGATCATATCTCAAGTGCCGGGAGAATACTATGGAAAAGATTCAAGGACAGCTAGCCTCGCCAAGAGAAAACGTTTATCTTGGAAAAGTTTATAGGCGGTCAGCGATTCGTTTTTTTGCTTTTTTGACTTGTATTGCGATCTTGACCGCAGCCTTTGCCACGAGTGGCGTATGGCTCAATCGTGAGAGCCTGTTTGGTAACAACGAGTCGCCCACCAATGATGAGCCCCCGAGTACGGATGCGCCCTCAGAAAACACCGATCCCGATCAGGGAACAGACAAGACTCCGCTCATCCCCGATGGGGCGATCTCGATCCTCTCTCTTGATTTGTCTTTTCAAGCAAACCATCTTTCCATTCTGCAAAATGAAACTCTGTATTCCCCGAATATCGAGGAAATCAAAAACAAGCCGTCTGTCACTGCTTCAAACAGTAACGGACCGCTTGTTCTGATTCTGCATACGCACGCGTCGGAGGCATATCTCCCGCCACAGGTTTCTTATCTTGCAGGGAATATAGGTCAGGAAATTTACTCAACCGATCAAAGTCGCTCGGTCATCGCGGTTGGAAAAGCACTTTGTAAGGTGCTGAACCAAAACGGAATTTCTGCCGTTCAATGTCTCGATCAGCACGGAAAGAACGGAACACTTCAAAATTCCTATCAGGGAGCTGCCGCCTGTATAGAAAGTTACCTGAAGAAATATCCCTCTATTCAATATGTGATCGACCTACATCGCGATGGAATCTTAAACGATAGCGGGGAACTCGTTCGCACGGTCGTCGACCGCGAAGGAGAGTCCTACGGGCAGATCATGGCTATCGTTGGCACCGACGGCAACGGGACGGAGCATCCGACGTGGCAGACCAATCTTTCCTTGGCTCTTCGCTTGACCGAGGGACTTGAGAGCCGCGTAGAAAACATTTGCCGTCCGATCTGTCTGAGAAACGCTTCCTATAATCAAGAGCTTGCGCCAAACGCTCTGCTTCTCGAAATCGGTTCCGCTGGGAATACCCAAGAGGAAGCAATAAGATCCGCCAAGCTTGTTGGAACAATCTTGGCGGAGTTAATCAAATCTGACCGATCGGAATGATCAGTTTTTCTCAAAGCCTTTCAAGCAAACAAATTCTGCCGCAAGAAGAAGAGCTGCAACGGCAAGTCCGCCAAGCAGGGAAATTCTGTTCTGCTGAATGCCACCCGCAATCCCAACGATTCCGATCAGGGACACCGTTGCGCCTGCTACCTTTGCCAGTCTCTTGGCGGTAGCGCCGGTGAGTGTTTGGTGGATGGATTTGATGCCTTCCAGCCACTTATAAGCTCTGTTTTTTCTCTCAAATGCGGGAGCCGCGATCTGCGTGTAAAACGCGTCATAAATTCCTGTATTGGAATAAACATTTCTTGAAACATCGTATGCCTTGTTCATAATCACACCTCACAATACCAAAAGTGGAACTCTTCTGACATCATTATAACAGACAAAAATGCGTTTGTCAATAGATTTTTTCCAAAAAAAGAAAAAATATTTCAAAACCTCTTTACAAATGCAAAAAAACGTGTTATAATGATACCACAAACGGAAAAACGGAGGTTAAAAAATGGAAACCTATATTGATAGAATCAAGGCGCTCAAAAGTCAGAAAAAGTTCACCAACGAGCTTTTGTCCGAACGTTCGGGAATCCCGCTTGGAACACTCAGCAAGCTTTTGGCAGGTATGAACGAGTCTCCCAAGCTCTCTAATATTGTAGCGATTTGCAACGCGCTCGAATGCTCTGTGGAGTACATCGTGACGGGAAATCCCGACAACACGAACAACTATACCTTGAACTCCGACGAGATCGAGTTTATCGAGTCCTACCGACGTCTGGACCAATGGGGGCAGGAGCTTGTTGCGTCGGTTTTGGAAAAGGCATCCGAGAGGATCTCCAAACAGTCCGATGGGGCAAACGAGAACGAGTCCGAGGAGTTGTCGGTTGCAGGCGCTAAGATCCTTCGCCCGATCAATCGGGTGGGAAGATACGTCGGAGAGCGCGTGTCGGATAAAAAGAGAACGATCTCGCTGTATGATCTCCCCGTTTCCGCAGGCGTTGGTGTTTACCTGGATGATTCTCATGCCGAGACAATCACGATTCCGGGCGGTGATCGCACCGCAGAGGCAGACTACGCTCTGCGCATCAGCGGAAACAGTATGGAGCCCAAGTATCACGACGGCGATATCGTGCTGGTACAGCACGCAGACGGTGTTGAGATCGGCGAGCTTGGAATCTTCCTCCTTGACGGATGCGGATTCTTCAAGCAGTACGGCGGTGACCGTCTGTTGTCGCTCAATGAAGCGTACGGTCCGATCATGCTCAAGGATTTTTCCGACATTCAGTGCAAGGGTCGCGTTGTCGGACGCTTGAGAAGAAAGTAAGAAAAGGGATACAAATAGAAACAAGGCTCTGCCATCGGCAGAGCCTTATCTTTGTTTATTTCAGAAAAAGCATAGAAAACAACGTGAGAACGAAGAGAAACGCAAAGTTGAACGCAGAAAACAGTGCAATATATTTTCCTGCCTTTTTGGGATTGTGGGCGGTATACTCGCGGAAGGTGATCAAGCTTGCAAGAGAAGCGATCAGCGTTCCCGTGCCGCCGATGTTTACTCCCAACAGAAGACTTCGATAATCTCCTGTAAAACGCGAAAGCAGAATCGCGGACGGAACGTTACTGATCACCTGACAGGAGCCGATGCTGACCAACAGGGGATTTTGCTCCATCCAGGAGGTCATCACTTGATTGACGAGGGGGATCCTTGACATATTGCCTGCAAAAATGAAGAAGCAGAAGAAGGTAAGCAGGAGCGGATAATCCACCGCCTTCAAGGCTTGGCGATCTGCCGCTCCGATCCCGATCGCGATTGCGATCAGTCCGATCCAGTAAGGAATCACGCGGAAGACCATAATGATGGAAAGGGCAAACAGCGCAAGATAAAAGGCGGTTCGCTTGACGGGAAGGCATTGCTCGGTTTTGTCGGTAAGCTCGATGGATCGAGCAGGGAAAAAGAGACAGCACACGGTGATCATAGTGATTGCCAAAAGGAAGGCAGGGAGCATGATGGACATGAATTCACCGGTGGGAATGTTGAAATAAGAATATATGTACAGATTTTGCGGATTTCCAAAGGGAGTGAGCATTCCGCCAAGGTTTGCGGCAATGTTTTGCAGGATAAAGACGGGAGCCATGTACTGCTCGTTGTCCGTTGCGTGCAGAACGAAATATCCGAGGGGCAAAAAGGTCAGAAGCGCCATATCATTTGCGATCAGCATCGAGCCGATAAAGGTGATGTAGATCAGTGCGATCACCGCAACACGCAGATTACCCGTCAGACTGACGATTCTACGCGCCAGAATGGTGAAAAAGCGAATGTTTTTCAGCGCGCAGACAACCGCAAGGACCGAGAAAAGGCAGGCAAGCGTCTTCCAGTCAAAGTAATCGGCATATTCGGCGTCGAGAGGCACGATCAATGAGGTCGCGACCGCTAAAGAGAACGCGATACACAAAACGATATTCTTCTTGAGCCAGCCAAGCACGTCTCTGGGATGAGGCAGTGACGTGTGCAAACGCGGCAAATGGGCTACGGCACGATTCATTTTATCTGCTCCTTTGCAAAAATCATTGAACAACCCACACATTATACAGGATTTTCTTGGGGATGTCAATAGAAAAATGCAAAAAAGATTCTGAATCGAGCCGTAGCCCATCAAATGAATTATAATTGGAATTTTTCGGTTTCCACCTCGATCGGAATTTCTTTTCCGAGAGGGAGAGAATAGATCATGGATTCGCTTGGCAGTCTGCCAAACATCTTCTCTACTGCAAGCGCATAGCAGGAAAGCTGTGTTCCGTGCTTTTGGGTCATTCGCGTCTTCAAAAGTGAGGGATCCTTTCGCTCTCCAGCGGAGACGTGATCGGTCTTATGGTCAATGAGCACTAACCGACCATCCTTTGTGCGAAGCAAAAGGTCGATAGAGCCTTGCACCAGCACGGTTTCCTTTTGGTAGAGGGGATCTGCCTGCTTTTCCTTTGAGGATGTGAGTGTCGAGAGCGGGACGGAGAGATTGAACTGCTGCTCTCTGTAGATCTCGTCGGCATCTAGAATCCACTCCATGACAGAGCTCTTCAAAAACAGATTCAGTTGATCGCGATTGATCAGTTCCGCCGTATCGGGGGAGAGGAATCGCCCCTCAAGCAGACGCGCGATCTCGGCATCAATTCCTTTTGACACAAGATTTCCAAAATCACAAAATTCCAAAAATGCGTGCGTTGCCGTACCGATATCTGCGGCGGTTGCCGTCTTTTGTTTGCCAAGAAGCGTGTCAAACAGAGGGGTAGGTCCGCTCATCAGCGCAATCTGCTCCTCAAGCGCAGCCTCATCCTCGGCGGTGTCTGCGATGTAGTCGAGCAGATCATGCGAGAGCTTGGACGCGGCGATCTTGGTTGGATATTCGCGAAGCTGCTCCAAGGGATACACGAAGCTGCTTTGTCTCTCGAGGATCGCGGAATACTTCTCGGAAATCTCTCCGACTGGGGAGGCGGGAAGGGGATCGGGGATGTCTTCTTTTTTCTCCTCTGCATTCGCGCAGATCTTCTCTGCGAGGGGAATATAGCGGAAAGTGCAAGGATTTTCGGTGTTTTTCGCTTCCTTTTGCCGTAATGCGGCAAGAACCCAACGCATGAAATTTCCGTGATAAAGAATCGAATAGCGCGAATCTCGGAGAACTCGGTCTGCGCTGCCAATGACGCTATCATAGCCTCCCTCGGGCGTTCCCGTGACGTAAAGACGTTCCCGCGCTCTTGTCAGAGCAACGTAAAGCAGGCGAATGTTTTCCTCTGCCTCCTCCGCCTGGATCTCCAGCTTTGCGATCTCTCTCAGGATTCCGCTATCGTTGTCGGAGGTCAGAGGATTAAACTGTCTTGAGGTGCACGGGAAACTGCGGTGGAACAGGAGATTTTCCGTCAAAGATTTGATGCTGAAACGCTTTCCGCAACCGCAAAGGAAGACAACGGGATACTCCAATCCCTTGGAGGTGTGCATGGTCATGATGCGTACCGCAGAATCGGGGGCTTGAAATCCGCCGACGGACACGTTGTCGCTTTGCATAAGACGTTCGAAGTACTGCAGAAAACCGAACAGACCGCACCACGCGTTGCTTTGATAGGATCTGGCGTACTCATAAAGCACCAAAAGCTCCGTGCTTGCGGCATGAGGAACAAGTCTCGGATCGGCGTAAAGCAAGCGCAGAAAACGGTCGGCAGGCTGAACGGCGGCAAGTCTTTGATAACCTTCGAGCCATTCTACCCACGCCTTGCATTTTTCATAAAGAGGAAACGTCTCATCTTGGGATGCTTGACATAGGGCATCGTAGAGAGAATACTGTTCCAAACAGAGCTGACGGATCACGTCCAGCTCCTCCAGCGAAAATCCGCCGCTTGGAGAGAGAAGATATTCCGAGAGCGGAAGGTCTCTGTGCGGATTGTCAATGGCGCGGAGCAGGTTCAAAAGATCCGTCATGAGAGCGGAATTTGCAATGTCATCTCCTTCGGAGGCGGAAACGGGGATACCAATGCTATTCAATGCATCGAAAAAAGGAATCCCATTCTTGGCAGAGCGCACCAGGATTGTGATATCGGATGGGGTGATCCGCTCTCCGCTATCCAGTCTTTCCTCACGGATCAGGCGGGCAATCTCGTTGGCAACCCATACCGCTTCACGGTACGGGCGTTCCTCGTTTGATGTCTCATCATTTGCTTTTTTCCTTGGATAGTCCTCAAAAACGACCGTTTGAACGGGAATCGCCTCGGGAAGCGTATCCTTTCGACCCTTTCCGAATTTCAAATCATCGTCGGGGAGGTATCCCACACTCTCCTTACAACCCGAAAACAGGAAGGAGCACACCAGATTTGCATACTCAATGATAGGTTGATTGCAGCGGAAGTTGTCGGACATAAAAACGCATACCGCATCCGCATTTTTTGCCTGTTCTTGAGTGTGCAAGGGCATTGCCTTGCGGTAGTTTGCGAAAATCGTCGGCTCGCTTCCGCGAAATCCGTAGATGCTCTGTTTGATGTCGCCCACCATAAACCGACGCTCCTTGCCGATCATGGCAAAGATCCGATCCTGCATGAAATCGACGTCTTGGTATTCGTCAATGTAAACGGCATCGTATTGCTCGGACAGCGAGGCCGCAAAAGGAGAGGAAGAGCCATCGGAGGTCACCAAAAGACGGTAGAGACATGCTCTGACGTCATCAAATTCCATGATGCCGCGTCGTTTTTTCTCCTCCCAGATACGCTCCTCAAACTCTCTAAACAGTTGATAGAGCATTTCGCACAGGTTGGCGTTTCGGTGCATCTGCGTACGGATCTCTTCCTTTGAATAGGAGAAAAAGTCTGTGTCCCAGTCCTCGATCGCTTTTTTGATCTCGCCGCGCAGATCCTTATAAAAGTCTATTTCAGCAGGCTTTGCGCGCATAGAGGGGAATCGAATCTTTTGATAACCTGAAATGACACTCTTGATGCGATCGTAGGGTGCGCCTTCCTGCAGATCCCGATAGAGTGTTGCAAAGAAAGACGTATCATATTCGTGCACGCCTCCAAAGTGTTTCTTGCAATCGGGATCGGTTTCCAGGAAACGCCGAATCTTCTCAAGGTGCGCCAGGAAATACTCGCACGCCTCAAGCAAATGGCAACGCAGGGATTCACCGGCAGGCGATTGCATGAAGTCGTATTCCGCGCAATCTCTTAATTTCTTCGCGTAGTCCTTCAAAAGCGCGATTCCATCGGGGAAGGAGGCGAATTTCTTGTAAAATTTCAGAAGCTTTTCATCAAAATCCGTCTGGCTTCGGTTGCCGAGCAGATCGTCCATCGACTGTGCGAATCGGTTGTCACCGAGAGCCGAAAAGCGGTTCTCGGTGGGAGATTTCGCGTCATGTCGGGCATAAAGCTCCTTGATCGTGTCATCCAGGACGCGAAGAGAAATCTCGGATGCCTCTGCCTGATCGGCAAGCCGAAAGGCGGCGGGAATGTCCAGTTGCTCAAAATTATCTCGAACTGCTTTTTGAAAGAAAGCGTCAATGGTAGAAATTTGCGCGCTTCCGAGCAAAAACAGTTGTCTTGAAAGGTGAGGATCACCGGGACGCTCTGCCAATGCAGCCGTCAGAGCCGCGGAAATGCGTGCCTTCAATTCGGCGGCCGCCGCTCTCGTAAAGGTTACGACGAGGAGCCTCGAAAGATCCGCCGGTTTTTCCTTGTCAGTCAGAAGGCGAATAATCCGCTCGGTCAAAACGCTGGTTTTGCCTGATCCTGCCGCGGCGGAAACCAGAAGCATCTTGTCCCGTATGTTCATCGCCGACTCCTGCGAGGGAGTCCATGTTCGTTCTGCCATTGCGACCCTCCTTTCTTATTCTTTTTCGTGACAGGCAACGTCACAATGGTTTTTCAGATCACAGAATTTGCACGCATTGGTTGAGGGCGTTTTGTCCGCCTCCCCCGAGAGAATCCGCTCGGCGATCGAACGGACAACGTCCTTCATTTCTTCTGTAAGCTGCGCGATCTGATCAAGGGAAGTGAAGCTAAGTCCTTTCAGATACCCCCGAGTGTCAGAACGGTCGGCGGCTTGTTGGATGGATTCTTCGTCCAAAAGAAATCCGCTTCTTGAAACGGATGTTTTTCCTTTTTCCGTGTTTGAATAGAGAAATTCCGCGCCGCAGGGAACGTATCGGTCGGGGTTAGACGAAACAACGGCAAAGAGGTACAGGATCAACTGCAGATTCTCGCCCGTCCGAACCTTATCAAAAGAGAATTTGTGCTGACCCGTTTTATAGTCCACGATCCGCACGTAAAGCTTTTCGTCCTTTTCAAAGACGTCGACGCGGTCAACCGTGCCGTGAAGCTCTACCGTACATCCGTCGGTCAGATTCAGACACACGGCGGGGAGAGAATTGCTCTCCTTTCCGCCCAAGCGTTGCTCAAAGCCTACGGGCATAAAGCTTCCGGAGGATAGTTCTCCGACGATTTCACGCAGAATCAGCACGGCAAGCCCGCGCAATCTGCGCAAAAGATGCAATAGACGGTGATCCATTTCCTCGATCGGAATGGGGCACACGCAAGCCAGGTACTCCCCGATGACTTCATCTGCAAGGACGGGGAGTTCTTCGGGAGAGGGAAGGGTGAGCGTCTGTGTTTCTGACAAACATTTTTTTAGGAATCGCTCAAACACAAAGTGCAAGAAATTTCCTTCGTCCGCCGCTCCGATGTTGGAGTCCTTTTGCCCGCGGAGCTTGAGACGGTGCGAGGCATAATAGCGGTAGGGACAGAGCGCAAAGGTTTGAATCGAGGATTGCGACAGATGCAACTTTACGTTACTTCCAAGGGGAGGCAAACGGTGATTTTGCGCGTTTTTCTCGGTGTTTTCACTATGATTTCTTGCAAAAGCCGAGGCTTTGACCGTGTTCCGAGCTCTGTCAAGCAGAAATTCCACTCTCGTGATCGCCATGGAAGGCGTTTGCGAGGATCCGTCCGTTTGCATAGCGGGATAGGAGAGAAAAAGCATCTCAGAGGGCTTTGTCATCGCGCGGTAAACGTAGAACAGCTCCTCCGATGACCGCAACTTTTGTCTGGAATCAAACTCAATGCCAAATTCCTCCAATGCAATCTTATCCGATTCGGTGAGAAGTCCCGTGTCGGCAACCGCCTTGGGAAATTCGCCTTCGCAAAGACCGAGAAGGAAGGATGCCTTGACGTGCTCAACGCGCAGCATATTTGCCGAACCGATCACTACGCAGTCGCGCACGTTGGGGACCGATCCAAGGTCTGTGACCGCGAAGAAGATGGTCAGAACCGAGAGAAATTCCTCTGCCGTAAGCTCGGAATCTGGAAGCAGCTCCGCAAGAGAGGTCAAGGTCTCTGTAATGAAGCGATAAAGACGAAGCGTTTCGCCCGCCTCCCGCCGTTCACCGAGTGAAAGTTCTTTTTTTGCCTGCTCGGAGAGTTGCCGCTGAACGTCCAGTCTGCAAAGATACTCGTACAGCGCGCGACAAAGATCGGGCATTTTTCTCGAGGCGCGCAGATCGGTCTTCAATCGCTCAAGCGGCTCCATAACGGTTTTTCGCACCTTGTTTGCCGCGAGCAGGATCTCATTTCCGCGCTCGCTCTTTTTGTCCGTCAGTCCGTCGGGATTCATGCTCCAAGCTTCATCGGTAAAGCGCTTGCCTGTAATATGCCACGTTTCACAATACTCCTCAAAAAGCGCAACGTCGCGCAGATCCGCGCCGCTGATTCCCGTTTTGAGAAGGGTGAGAATGTCCTGCGTCTGATAATTTTGGGAAACCGCTCGGAGGGCCGAGAGAATCAGCCTTGAAAGCGGCTTTGAGGAAAGATCGGTGCGCTCGGAAAGGAAATAGGGGATTCCGTGCCGTTCGAACGCGGCATCCAGAATACCTCTGTACGTATCGCTTTCACGCACAACGACCGCAATTTCACCGTATTTGATGCCTGATTGTACCAAGCCGAGAATTTCAAGCGCGCACGCCTCGCACTCCTCGTACTTATTGGATGCGGTTTGCAAATGTACCGCAACGGGATCCTGCGCGGAGGGAAGCTCTCTTTTGGATTTGGTCAGGCGGAAGTTCCAAAGATCTCGCTCAAGCAAACGCAATTCAAGGGGCTTGTCCGTAGAATGATCGCTGACGGTCGTTACTGTCACAGACACGCCTGCGTCCTTGGAAATGCGCTCAAGATGTCGAGCGGTTCTCGTAATGCCCTCAAAGTGCGGGAGCATTGACGGAATTTGATCGGTGCAGAGCGTGACGGTAAGAGTGTTTGCCTGACAGAGTACCTCCTTCAGAAATGCGTACTCCGGAGCGGTGAAGCTGCTGAACGAATCTACGTATACGTTGCAATTCTCAAAAAATGCATGGTTTTTAAGCTTGCTCGTTGCCTCGGTAATACGATCGGAAAGACTTCCGCTGCACCGCTCGGAGGTATTCTGATTGTAAACGGACAAAATCAAGGAAAGATCCGACAGCTTTTTTCGCAGGGGAGAGCCTTCTTCCAGCCTTGAAACAACCTCCTCGAGCTTGTCGGCATCAACTCCGTTATGGTTGAACTCCTCAAGAGTTGCAAGCATTTCGGCGGTAATCGTTGCATCCAGTCTGCTTTTTCCGTATTGCACCAGCATCGGATAGACCTGTCGAAGCGTTTCCCACATGAGAACCGAACGAATGCCGTTTCCCGTCGGGAGCTGCGTGACTCCGCCATACTGATGGAAGATCTCATCTGCAAGCTTTGAAAAATTGGTAATGTGAAGGAAAAGTCCCGCCTCGGAAGGAAGCGCATCCAACAGATCGCGCTCGCTGATGTATGCCTGTTGTTCGGGAATCAAAAGATAGCATCTTCTCCGATTCTGAATATCCTCGCGGATTTTATCAAGCACCAAGCGGCTTTTTCCTGCGCCGGACGTGCCGCAGATCAAGTGAAGCATAGGACCTCCTTTAGGATTTTTGTTTTGACATCAGCAAAAGATTTCTTCTTACGGTTTCTCTTCCGCGCCAAGCATAGGCGCGGGCGAAAAACTCCTCGTCGGTCATCTGATCCAGAATCGACAAGGTCAGAGTGGGAATGTTGTCTTCGTTAAAATAGGGGATTTTTGAATAGATCGTACCGTTTTGAATTGCTTTTTGCGTGTGCGGGCAGGACAACTGGCAAATATCGCACCCCCACACAGAGCCGTGCTTCAAAATCGTTTTTTCCTCTTCGTCGGTCAGTGCCCCTTTTTTCTGGGTCAGCGCAGATAGACACCCTTCGATCGACGTTTGCGTGGGACAGGCGGAAACGCATTTTCCGCAATTCTCGCAGTAGCTTGCATTAACAACCGAACAGGGAAGATGCGCGTCGGTTACAAGACACGCAAGGAAGACGAGGGAAGAATACTTCTCGGTGATCAACAGATGATTTCTGCCGATCACACCCAGTCCTGCGCGGGCGGCGGCATCCACCTCTGCGATGGGTGAGTGGTCTGCAAATCCCGCAAATTTGTTTTGAGGATAGTTTTCCTGCAAAAGAGGGAGAAGTTCGTCGAATAATTTTTTGAAAAAAACGTGATAATCCTTGGATACCGCATAGCAGGACACGTTCCGATTTTCATCCGTACATTCCCTTGAAAAATAGGGAGCCGCGATCATGATCGCCGTCCCCTCCGAAATACCGTGCTTTTCAAGCAAATACGGCTTTACGATCTTGCAATCCGCCAAGGGAATGGGAGAGATGAGATCAATGCCTCTTTCCGAAAAAAAATTAATCAAAAATGAAAACATTTCTTCCTCTTTTCAAAAAAGTATGTTATAATATAAGGGAGCAATTTGTTTCGATTAAAAAAATTGCTTTTTCTACTTCATTATAGCAAAAAAACAGCAAAAAAACAAGAAAAAAACCTGAATTTCAAACTTTTTTTCTTACAACTTCAAGAAATCCTCACAAACGCGGGTTATACTTTTTGTAAACCATCTATCATCGGGAGGTATTTATGTACGGAGATTACGGAAACTACAATAATTCTCATGGCGGAAACGGATTCATCAAAACATTTTTGACGGTGTTGCTCTGCGTTTCCTTGTCCTTTTGCGCGGGTGTCGGCGGCGTGGTATTCGCTAAGCGCCAGCTCGATCTCGATCAGGAAACGTCTTCGGGGGTCAATCCTGCGCCGTCTGAGGATTCCTTACACAACAGTGATCCACAGGACTTGCTGGATCGCTCGGATATTGAGTATTCACCTTACGGATCTGCCGGAGAGAATGCTTACGCTATTTCCGAGGTCGTGCAAATGGTGCGCGATTCGGTGGTTGTCATTGAAGCAAAGATCATTGGCTACGATAGCTTTGGAAGACTGACGGAATCAACAGGAGCAGGAAGCGGCGTGATCATTCACGAGGACGGATACATTCTGACCTGTCATCACGTCATTGAAAATGCAAGCGAGGTTTACGTCACACTCAGTGACGGCGTATCGGTATACGAGGCGTCCGCTGTCGGAAGCGATGCGACCTCTGATCTTGCGGTCTTGAAGATCCAACCCAAGGAAGAACAACCGCTGACTGCCGCCAAGCACGGAAAGAGCGGATATCTGGTTGTAGGCGAGCGCGTGGTCGCCATCGGCAATCCCTTGGGTACGCTTGGCGGAACCGTGACTGACGGCATCATCAGCGCAACCGAGAGAACGATCACCACAGAAAACGGAACGATGACTCTGCTCCAGACCAATGCTGCCATCAATTCAGGCAACTCGGGCGGCGGCTTGTTCAATCTCAAGGGCGAGCTGATCGGAATCGTAAACGCGAAATATGCGGCATCGGGCGTTGAGGGACTGGCTTTTGCAATCCCGATCGACTCCGCATACGAGGTAGAGTGTGATCTGATCGAATACGGATACGTTCGGGGTGTTGTCGATCACGGTCTTACCTTGCTTGAGATCAATAGCGGAAACCTCTCCTACTATTACAGATATTTCGGCATCCAGACAACGGGAGTGTATGTGGTATCTTCCTCTCTCAACACGGATCTGAAAAACAAGGATCGATTGGTGTCGATCGACGGCACGGCAATCGAAACGATCGAGCAGTTTGATGCGATCATCGACGAGCGAGCGGTTGGAGATACGTTGGCGATCGTTTATGAGCGCGATTCGGCAAACCACGAGACACAGCTGACGCTCGGGGAATACAAGCCCGATGCGGCAATTGATTTTCAAAAATAAGAACCCGTGACGGATTCTATCCGATCACGGTAAAAGGACGGTATATATGTATCACATTTTGATTGTGGACGATGAGGCGAGAATCCGAACGCTGATTCGCAAATATGCGGAATTTGAAGGTCACACCGTGACCGAGGCGGTGGACGGCATGGAGGCCGTCCTCGCTTGCCGCGCCAATACTTACGATTTGATCATCATGGATATCATGATGCCCGAGCTGGACGGCTTTTCCGCCTGTCGGGAGATCAGAAAGATCACTACGACCCCCATCATTATGCTTTCCGCACGCGGCGAGGAGTATGATCGCATCAACGGATTTGAGGTCGGGGTCGACGATTACGTGGTCAAGCCCTTCTCCCCGAAGGAGCTGATGCTTCGCGTGGACGCCATCATGAAGCGTGTCAAGGGGGGGACAAAGCAAGGGAACCAGACGCCAAACGTTGTCGTGGAAATCGACAACGGAGGACTCAAGGCAGATCTTACCGCGCGGCTCGTGTTTATTGACGGTGAACGCGTGGAGATGTCTCCGAAGGAATACGATCTCTTCTTCTACCTGCTTTCCAACAAGAATATCGCCCTCTCCAGAGAAAAGCTGCTGTGCAAGGTCTGGGGATATGACTTTTTCGGGGATGCGCGCACGCTGGATACGCATATCAAGCTTCTTCGAAAGAGCCTTGGAAAATACGCACACTGTATCGTAACGCTTCGCGGCGTCGGATACCGATTTGAAGGGGAATGAGGAAGGTAATGCGCAGAGGTAGAAAAAAGGAGCCTGCAAGGAACGTCGGTCTTCGCTCTTATCTGCTTCGGTTTTTGGTAGTCTTTCTCGCGGTCGTTATTTTCGTTACGTGGCTGTTTCAGGTCGGTCTTTTGAATCTTCTCTATGAGAGGGTTCGTAAAAGAGATATGGAAAATGCGGCCGATGAGATCATCGAGACGATCGGAACCAAGCGATTTAATCAGACCGTTTATATGCTTTCCATGGACAATCTTTTGAACATTCAGGTCTATCGGATCGACGGCTCGCACGCATTGCAGATCGCATCGGAGACACCCGATACAGACGAAAATGCGGCGTCTCTCGTTTCCGCCGAAAGTCTGGCAAAGTTCTATTCCGATGCCAAGAAAAACGAGGGATTTTACCATACGCAACTAACCTTTGGCGGTCAGGAGGTAAAGACCGGATTCTTCCAAAAGCTATTTCCGTGGGCGTACGGAAGATCTGAGACCTTTGTTTCCAGAGAAATGATACACCTGGCGCACATTCGACTCTACACCGACGTTGACGGAAGTGAGTATATGATCTTTCTCAACGCCTCGCTTGAGCCGATGGCGCCTCTGGTGCACACGCTTCAGCGGCAGTTCATTTGGATCTTTGCAATCCTTGTACTGTTCTCGATTGCATACGTGGTTCCGATGTCAAAAAAGATCGCGCGTCCGCTGGTTCATATGAACGAGGCGGCAAAGCAGTTGGCGATCGGAAACTATGATGCGGATTTCGGCGTCGATCACGGATATAAAGAAACCAAAGAGTTGGCGGAAACGCTGACGTATGCCTCGCTGGAGCTTTCGCGGAGTGATCGTATGCAAAAGGAATTGACCGCAAACATCTCTCACGATCTTCGCACACCGTTGACCATGATCCGCGGATATGCAGAGGTGATGCGGGATATTCCAGAGGAAAACACCCCCGAAAATCTTCAGATCCTGATCGATGAGACCGAGCGTCTGACTGAGCTTGTGAACGATCTGTTGGATCTCTCCAAGATCCAATCGGGCGTGCGCGCACCCGTGATGGAGTTCTTTGATCTGACGTCGGTGATCCGAGAGGTACTCGGACGCTATGAGGTGTTTACCAAATCGCAGGGCTACTGTATCACGTTTGAGGCAGACCGAAACGTTCCTGTGTTTGCAGATCGCGGTATGATCTTGCAGGTGATCTACAACCTGATCAACAACGCTATCCATTATACCGGAGAGGATCTGTGCGTTTACGTGAAGCAAACGGTGCTCGACGGAAAGGTGCGGTTTTCGGTGGAGGACACCGGAGAGGGAATCCCGGAGGATCAACTGAATCTGATCTGGGACCGCTACTATAAGGTTGATAAAACGCATCGTTCCGCGAGGGTCGGAACGGGTCTTGGTTTGTCGATCGTCAAGGGTGTTCTTGAAGTCCACAGCGCGGATTACGGTGTGGAAAGCAAGGTGGGCGAGGGCTCGGTATTCTGGTTTGAGTTGCCGATCTCCGCGCCGCCGCAAGCATTTGATAATGAATGACCGGGAGAGATAACATGACAACGTCGGTTTATGATCTGTTGAGATGCCCCGTTTGCGGACTGGGTGGAGAAACAGACGCAGAGAAAAAACGATTTTTTTGCCACGGCAAAAAGCAACATTCCTTTGATTTCGCCAAGAGCGGATATCTCAATCTTTGTCTCTCCGCCAAGGCGGGGGATCTGAAGGAAGCGATCCGCTCAAGAAGCGCGTTTTTGGAGGAGGGATACTATCTTCCTCTGTCAATCGAAATCAACGCAATCCTCTCGGAGATGAACGCCCAAAGCGTTTTGGACGCAGGCTGCGGCGAAGGATATTACACCAATCGCATGGCGCAGGTTGCGCCGACGGTTGTGGGAGCGGATCTTTCAAAGTTTGGTATCGAAAAGGCAGCAAAAACCGCAAAATCACTCGGAAGCAACGCGTTTTTCGCCGTTGCAAGCATCTTCGAGCTTCCCGTTATGGACGGTAGCTTTGATGCGGTGACCAACCTCTTTGCGCCGTGCTGCGAATCGGAATTTTTGCGCGTGCTAAGCCCTGGAGGACATCTGATCCTGGTGGGCGCGGGCGAGCGGCATTTGATGGGGCTCAAAAAAGTGCTATATGAGAATCAGTATCTCAATCCCGAGCGCAACGATCTGCCAAAGGAAATGACGCTTGTTGACAAGAGGTCGCTTCGCACCACCGTATCGGTCAAGGGGAACGAGATGATCCGCGCGTTGTTTTCCATGACGCCGTATTATTGGAGAACCTCTCCCGTCGACAGTCAGAAACTGGACGGACTTGACGTTTTGGAAACCGAGCTGGACTTTGACATTTACATTTACAGAAAGGACCTCTGACATCATGAAAATGACGGTTTGTATTCCGATGTACAACGAAAGCGCGGTGATTGCCGACACGGCAAAAACGCTTTCTGCTTATATGTCTGCGAATTTTGAGGATTACGAAATTCTTTTCAGCGATGATGGAAGCAGAGACGGCTCTGCCGAAATCGTGAAATCATTGAATCTGTCAAACGTTCGGGTGATCGAGAATCCCGTGAACCAAGGAAAGGGCGCGGCGGTACGCGCCGCGATCCTGGAGGCGACAGGGGATTACGTTCTCTTTACAGACGCGGATCTTGCCTACGGAACAGGCGTAATTCGTGAAATTGCAGATGCTTTCTTGATCGATTCCGCGGTTGACGTCATCATCGGTTCGAGGAACGTTGATAAGAGCGGATACGAGGAATATACGCTTCTGCGGAAGTTGGCGTCCAAGATCTACATCAAGCTTTTGTGCGTGATCGGAGGCTTCCGTATGTCCGATTCACAATGCGGTTGCAAAGCGTTCACGGGCAAGGCGGCAAAGGAGATCTTCTCCAGATGCAAGCTCAACGGCTTTTCCTTTGATTTTGAGGTTCTTCTCTGGGCGGAGATGCTTGGAATGAAGGTAAAGGAGCATCCTGTCAAGATCATACATCACCGCGAGTCCAAAATTCGTCTTGTGCGGGATAGCTTCAAGATGGTCAAAGACGTGCTCGGAATCAAAAAGAGTGTTCGAGCGGCAGTAAAAAAAGAAAAATTTGAAAAAAATTAAAAAAGGTATTGCAATTCTGTTTGAGTTGTGATATAATACTACCGTTGCGAATCAACCAACGGCGCAACGGCGGTATGGAGGCATAGCTCAGTTGGTTAGAGTGCATGCTTGACATGCATGAGGTCGCTGGTTCGAACCCAGCTGTCTCCACCAAAAAATCTGAGAACAATGTTCTCGGATTTTTTTATCCAAGCCGTAGGCTTGGTATCTCATCGCCGCACAACGTGCGGTGTATATCATCAGCCCTTTGGGCTGTATTTCATCACGCGTCAGCGTGCATTCAAGCGCTGTGATGAATTCAACGTAGTGAAGGAGAATGACAATGATCGACATAAAAAACTGGACGGAAACCTTCCTCGATGCTTTGAACAATACGTTTGGAAATCGCGTATGGTTTGTCGGTCTGCAAGGAAGCTACGGTCGCGATGAAGCGACCGAGACAAGCGACATCGACGTTGTGGTGATACTGGATGCGCTTTCTGCTGCAGACATCATGCTTTATGACAATATGCTAAACACATTGTCGCATCGGGAATTGATCTGCGGTTTTCTGTCAGGAAAAGAGGAACTTTCAAATTGGGAGCCGGCTGATTTGTTCCAGTTTTACCATGACACCAAGCCGATCAAGGGCAGTCTTGACACGCTGTTGACTTTGCTTGACGAGACGACAGTTGACAGAGCGATTAAACTCGGCGTTTGCAATATCTATCACGGTTGTGTTCATAATATGCTCTATGAAAAAAGTGGGGAATTGTTAAGAGATTTGTATAAGTCGGCTTCGTTCGTTGTTCAAGCTATCACTTACAAGCAAGTCGGGAAATATATTTCCGCTCAAAAAGATCTGTTATCGGTCGCTTCGTCGGACGAACGATTGATAATTGAAACATTTTTGAAATTCAAAAATGGAGATTCTGTTGAGTTTATGGAAGCCTCCGAAGTCCTGTTTGCATGGGCTCAAAAATGGATTACAAAGGTATAATTTATCAAATTTCATATATCCAATCCGCCCTCCTCGGAAGGCGGATTTTTTATACGAAAGCCAAAGAGCATATTCCAAGCACTCTTTTCATAAAATGTTCTATCTGAAAGGAGTGGTAATATGAAACGCTTTTGGTTGCGAAATTGTCTGTTTTTTCTTGCATTTTCCGTGTTATTCGGATGTTTTTCTCTGTCGGCGGTCGCCGAGGATGAGGGAATCGTTCCGATCCTTGAAGAACAAAAAGACCTGTCCGACATGGGCGTGGAGGATGGAGCGCTCAACTTGAAATGTCAAAGCGCGATCCTGATGGAAGCGACTACGGGATGTGTGCTATACGTACAAACCCCCGATGAGGCACTTCCGCCCGCCTCGGTGACCAAAATCATGACATTGCTATTGGTGATGGAGGCGATTGATTCGGGTAAGTTGAAAATGAGTGATACCGTCACGGTTTCCGCTAATGCTGCGTCCATGGGGGGCTCGCAGGTCTTTCTCAAGGAAGGGGAGCAGATGCCTCTTGTTGATATGCTCAAGAGTGTTGTGATTGCATCGGCTAATGATGCGGCGGTGGCATTGGCGGAGCACCTCTGTGGAAGTGTGGACTCCTTTGTTGTACGTATGAATGAGAAAGCAAAGTCGCTTGGAATGGAGAACACCAAATTTGAGAACGTGACGGGACTTGACGACACGGCGCAAAATCACCTCACGTCAGCCAGAGATATTGCCATCATGTCGCGGGAGCTGATCAAGCATAAAACGATACTTGAGTATAGCTCCATTTGGATGGATACCATCCGAAACGGAGAGTTTGGACTCACCAACACCAACCGACTGGTGCGCTTTTATCCAGGTTGTACAGGGCTGAAAACGGGCTCGACCTCAAAGGCGGGATTCTGCATCAGCGTAACGGCGGAAAGAGAAGATTTATCGCTCATTTGCGTCATTATGGGAGCGGAATCGCGAGACGTCCGTAACGCCGCCGCGACCACGCTTCTTGACTGGGGATTTGCGAATTACGGACTGTACACTGCTCCGAGCGATGCAACCGATCCCGTTACCGTTAAGGGTGGTGTCGTGAACACCTGCCAAACCACCTACGATGCCTTTTCTTGCGTCCTTCCCAAGGAAAAGATCAAGACAGTAGAGAAAAAGATTGAGTTGCCCGAATTTGTTTCCGCCCCGATTCAAAAAGGGGATATTGTCGGCAAGGTTGTCTATCTTTCGGATGGCACGGAAATTGGACGGGGGCAGATTCTGGCGGCAGAAACCGTTGAAAAAATGAACTTTTTCGACATTCTCCGGCGAATGCTGGCGTCTTTCTTGCTCATCTGAATATGGTTTGAAAAAAACTCCATAATAATAGATAATATTTTGACAAAAGACCTTGAAATCTGTTGAAAATTATTGTATAATGAATCAAACTATATTCTATACAGGACGGTAAAAAACAATGGCAATTAGACTCAACGACTCCTACCTTTCGAGCTTTATCAGACCTCACGAATATGAGAACATCGCTCCCGAAATTCTCATGGCGGATAAGATGCTGCGCGAGAAGTCCGGCCCCGGAAACGACTTTTTGGGCTGGGTGAATCTTCCCGACAATTACGACAAGGAAGAGTTCGCAAGAATCGAGGCGTGCGCGGAAAAGATCCGCAAGACCTGCGACGTTTTGGTCGTGATCGGAATCGGTGGCTCTTACCTTGGCGCAAGAGCGGTGATCGAGTTTTTGAAGTCTCCCAACTACAATCTCAACAGAAAGGGAACTCCCGCCATTTTCTATGCAGGAAACTGCATCAGCGCAGACGCGCTCAACGAGGTTCTCGAGCTTTGCGCAGACAAGGACGTTTGCGTAAACGTGATTTCCAAGTCGGGAACCACCACCGAGCCGGCAGTGGCGTTCCGTGTATTCCGCAGCTTCCTGGAGCAGAAGTACGGCAAGGAAGGCGCGCGCGAGCGAATCTTCGTAACCACCGACAAGGCAAGAGGAACCCTCAAGCAGTTCTCCACCGATGAAGGATACGAGACCTTCGTGGTGCCGGACGACGTTGGAGGCCGTTTCTCGGTTCTGACCGCTGTGGGACTTTTGCCCATTGCTGCGGCAGGCATTGATATCAAGAAGCTGATGGAGGGCGCTGCGCACGCAAGCCACATCTATGCAAACCCCGACATCAAGGAGAACGATTGCTACAAGTATGCAGCGATCCGTAACATCCTTTACCGCAAGGGAAAGAACGTGGAGATCCTTGCAGGATACGAAATGTTCTCCGCTATGCTCAACGAATGGTGGAAGCAGCTCTACGGAGAGAGCGAAGGAAAGGACGGAAAGGGCATTTTCCCGGCCTCGGTCATCTTCTCCACCGACCTCCACTCGCTCGGTCAGTACGTTCAGGACGGAAGCAGAATGCTGTTTGAAACCGTTCTGGATATTCAGGACGTGGGAAGCACCTTTGAGATTCCCAACGATCCTCACAACATTGACGGACTCAACTTCCTCTCCGGTATGGATCTGAACACCGTAAAGAAGACTGCAATGCAGGGAACTGTGCTGGCGCATGTGGATGGCGGCGTCCCTAACATCCTCATTGAGGTAAGCGAGAGATCTGCCTATGTTCTGGGTGAGCTTCTCTACTTCTTCGAGCTTGCTTGCGCGATCTCGGGCTACGTTCTTTCGGTCAATCCCTTCGATCAGCCCGGCGTTGAGGCGTACAAGAAGAACATGTTCGCGCTCCTTGGAAAGCCCGGATACGAGGAATTGAGAGCAGAGCTCAATAAGAGACTGAATTCTTAAAGAAATACAAGTAAATTTCACCAAAAACACTTGACTTTATATCCTGCCTTTGGTATAATATAGTCACAGGATGAGTTTGTTTTCATTCTGACTTATGGGAGGTATCAAACGTATGCTTAAATTGATTATCGGTGTAAAAGGCACCGGAAAAACCAAGACCTTGATTGATATGGTTAACGCCGCATTGGAAGTGACCAAGGGTGACGTTGTTGTTGTAGAAAAGGGCATCAAGCTCAGATATGACATCAAGTCCTCTGCTCGTCTGATCGACGTGAATGAATATATGGTTTCCGACGCGCAGTCTCTCTATGGATTTATTGCAGGCATTTTGGCAAGCAATCATGACGTAACCGATCTGTTTGTTGACGGAACGCTGAAGATCTGCAATCAGGACATCGACGCTTTTGAAAAGATGACCCAGGCTTTGAGCGAGCTCATCAACAAGAGCAACGTGAACCTGACCATGACCGTTTCGATGGCAGAAGAGAATCTTCCCGCAAGTGTAAAGGCATTGATTTAATCTTTCAATCTATAAAATGCCGCGATTCTGTGTGAATGCGTTCGTACAGAATTGCGGCATTTCATTATCAAAGAAAGGAGTACGGCATGATCTTAATTATTGCGGAGAAACCCAGCCTTGCGCGCAACATTGCAGCAGGCATTGGGCCAATGCAAAAGAGAAACGGATACCTCGAAGGCTGCGGTTATCTCATCACCTGGGCATTCGGCCATCTGTTTTCCTTGTGTGACATTGATTTTTATTCGCCGCGCGCCGACGGATCGACTCGCTGGAGCATGGAAAATCTGCCGTGCTTTCCAAAGGAATTCCGCTTTGAGCTTCGCAAGGGAGATGACAAGCAACCCGATAGCGGCGTGATCCGACAGTTTGAGGTGATCCGTTCTCTCTGCAATCGCTCGGACGTGGACACCATCGTCAACGCAGGAGACGCAGACCGCGAGGGAGAGATCATCGTTCGTCTGTGTATTCAACACGCCCTGGAAAGCCCCAAGGCGCTCAAGCGTCTGTGGCTGCCCGACCAAACACCGCAAACGATTGCAGCGGCGCTCGGCGAAATGAAGGACGAGAGCGACTACGATCTTCTCGCGTCGGAGGGCTTTGCGCGCACCTACATCGACTGGCTGTACGGCGTCAATCTCACGCGCTACGCGACGCTGAAGACCGGCTCCTTACTTCGGGTCGGCAGAGTCATTATTCCCATCGTAAAGGCGATTTACGACCGTGATATGGCGATCCGTCATTTCGTTCCGGGGAAGTATTACGCGCTCGTCAGCTCCGAAAAAACCAAAGGGGAACTCATTGAGCTTGTTTCCAAGCACAAATTCGATCAGGATCAACGCGCCAAGGCTGAACAAACCTGCGCGCTCTACAATGCGACGGGCGCCGTTGTCACAGGCGTCAAGAACAAGAAAGACAAGCTCTTCCCGGGCAAGCTCTACTCCTTGTCAAAGCTGCAGAATGTACTGGGTAAGAAGTACAAGATGTCCATGCAGGACAGCCTGAACATCGTCCAGGGGCTCTATGAGAAGGGATACCTGACCTATCCGAGAACCAACTCGGAGTATTTGGCGACTGCGGAAAAAGGGAAGATCCGTCAGATCCTTGAGCAATGCAAAAAAATCGGTTATCCCGTTGTATTCAAGGATCATAAGAGCATTTTCGACGATAGCAAGATCGAATCGCACTCGGCTTTGACGCCAACCTATAAGATCCCGCAAAAGGGACAACTCACCGAGGCGGAGATGCAGGTGTATTCCACTGTCTTCAGACGCTTTGTGGCGGTATTCTGCGCCGAGGATTGTATTGTTTCGAGAACCGAAATCACCATTGCCGTGGGCGAGCTTGAAGCCTTCACCCTTAAGGGTATGACGGTTTTGGAAAAGGGCTGGACCAAGTATGACGATTTCTCGCAAAAGGACAAAATTTTGCCCAATCTTGAGAAGGGAGACGTTGTCAACATTCGGTTTGCCCCCGTTGAAAAAGAAACCTCTCCCCCCAAGCATTACACCATTGAGACGCTGAACAATTATCTGAAGAATCCCTTCAAGGACGAAAAGAGCGCCGCCAAGGAGCGCGAAGCGCAAGAGGAAGGCGTGGAAGCCGACGATGCGGCTGATTACAAGGCGATCTTTGAGGGACTTGAGCTTGGAACGGAAGCGACGAGAACGGGAATCATTGACAACGCCAGAAAGAGCGGTTATATTGAGCTCAAAAAGGACGTTTACCGCATTTTGCCGGGCGGAGAATTTCTGATCGAGTCGCTGGTCCAAATGCAGATCAATATGGACAAATACAAGACCTCCGAGCTTGGTCAGGCGCTCAAGAAGGTGTATCGAGGCACGATCAGCGTGGGAGATAGCGTCAAGCTTGCCGAGAGGGAGATTGCCGAGGTGTTTTCCAAGCGAACCGACGTTACTCCCGAAAATGATCGCGACACGGGCTTTTACGGAGACGTTGTCGGCATCTGCCCGCTCTGCGGAAAGGAGCTCAGACGCCAACGCACCTTTTACGGATGTAGCGGATACAAGGAAGGCTGCAAGTTCTCGGTCAACCTTTCGATCTGCAAGCGCGTGATCTCTCTCTCCTTGCTCCAAAAGCTGTTAACGGACGGAAAGACCGACGTGCTTGACGGATTTGTATCTCCCAAAACAGGGAAGTCGTTCGAAGCAATCCTCAAGCTTGAAAACGGAAGAGTTGTGTTTGAGTTTCCACCCAAAACGACTGCTGCAAGCGGATCAGACACACCGTCCCGTCCCATCGCGCCTGTTTTCGGAGAGGCGATTCCTTTGCCGGATGAGCCGCCTCCGGGATACTAAAAAAGGAGGGAACTGAACGTGAAATTGTTATTTCAAGGGTTAACCAAATTTCTGATTGGACTCTTTTTTGTCGGCGGCTTGCTTTTTCTTCCTGCCGGTGGATTTCATTATCAAAACGGCTGGTTGTTTCTTGCATTGCTTTTCATTCCGATTTTGATTCTTGGAGCCGTGCTCTACGTCAAAGCACCGGAACTACTGAAAAAGAGACTCAATTCCAAGGAAAAGCAACAAACGCAGAAGGCTGTTGTGGGACTCTCGGCGTTGTTGTTTTTGGGAGGATTCGTAGTAGCCGGACTGGACTTCCGTTTTGGGTGGTCATCCGTACCTTTGTGGGTTGTGATTGTGGCGTCTGTCGTTCTGTTGCTTTCCTACGCGCTATACGCGGAGGTCATGCGTGAGAACGCATATCTTTCCAGAACGATAGAAGTACAAGAAAATCAGAAGGTTGTTGATACGGGACTTTACGGCATCGTCCGTCATCCCATGTACGCGGCAACGATCTGGCTCTTTCTCTCCATTCCCATCGTGCTTGGGTCGTGGTGGTCGCTGCTTTGCTTTCTTCCTTACGTTGCAGTGATTGCAATTCGGATCAGAAACGAGGAGGATGTTCTGAGTCAAGAGCTCGAAGGGTATCAAGACTATCAAAAAAAAGTCAAATACCGACTGATTCCATTCATATGGTAAAAAAAGAATCGTTGGAAGAGAAGTCTTCCAACGATTCTTTTTTATGGATTATACTCTTTTGAGGAGAACCTCGTTCTCGTATTTTTTTACTTCATCGAACCAAGCTTCGTTGCCGATAACGCCGTTGCGCGCGCAGAATTCCTCCCATACGTCTCCAACGGGATAGAACTTGAGCTCCTCCTGACGCATCATGAGCTCGGTCAGCTTTCCGGCATCCTGCAATGCGGTAAACTCTGCGTTCGGGGTGAGCAATGCGGAAAGCAGAGCCTTCTGCACCGATCTCATACCGATAACCCATGCAGCAATTCTGTTGATGGAGGCATCGAAATAGTCAGTCGAAAGGATCACGCGGTCAAGCGCGTTGCAACGAACGACTTCTTTCATCATTTCCTGCGTTTCGTCATCGTAGCGAACCACGTGGTCGGAATCCCAACGAACACCTCTGGTGACGTGCAGAGCAATTTTGGGATTGAAGCAGAGAAGTGCCGGAATCTTATCGGACACCACCTCTGTGGGATGGTAGTGACCGTTGTCCATCAAGGGAACGATTCCGCGAGAGGTTGCATAGGAGAGAGCAAACTCCGCAGATCCTGCGGTATAAGACTCAAAGCCGATACCAAATACCTTGGATTCCAAAGTGACGTAAACCTTGGTTTTGTCATATCCGCATCCAAGAATCTGATCCAGAGAGTCCAGATAACGCATTCTGGGGCCGAGTCGGTCAGCAGGAATATCCTTCATGCCGTCGGGGATCCAAATGTTCATCAGACAGGGCGTTCCGGTCTGTTCAGCAAAGTATTCCGAAATACGAATGCAAGCAATTCCGTGACGGATCCAAAATGCGCGAATTTCCTCATTCGGATTGGTCAACGTTCCGTTTTCTGCAAGGGGATGTGAGAAGTATGTAGGATTGAAATCCAATCCAAGCCCGTTCTTCTTGGCGTAATCAACCCATGCCTGAAAATGCTCGGGGAGAATCGCGTCGCGATCAACGGGAGCACCGTTATTGATCGCGTAGAAGGCATGCACGTTCAAGCGATGCTTTCCGGCAATCAGAGAATAGGCCTTGTCAAG
>JAZSBE010000057.1:0-7032 GCA_045602215.1 Eubacteriales bacterium
ATTCGCCCTCTCCGTCGGCTACGCCGCCACCTGTCTCGCTGCGGCTCGGTCACGCTCGGGGTCTGACACCACACTGTGGTGTCATTCAAGACCCTCGCGCCGCTTCGCTACCCTAGGGAGAGGCTCGTTCAAATGCAGGCAAGCTTTTCATAGGCTCCCCTTACACAGGGGAGGCTCGTTTTCGTGCCGACTTACTTCGCGAGAATCCTGCCCCAAACGGAGCGGACGGCATCACAAATTCACCTTGTAGGGGAGGCGTTTCGCCTCCCGCGAATGAGGTGCAAAATTTGATGCCTTTTCGGGAGGGGAGACCCCTCCCCTACGGTGAACTTATGGAAGGCTCTCCCCAAGGAGAGCCTTTGATAGGTTCACCGCGCAGGGGCGTAAAATCCTCTCAAACCTGTAGGGACAGGCGTCCTCGACTGTCCGTTAACGCCATACAAAGCCATCGGGGGATACGGCAAAGAATTTTGCGGAATGAAAAGCGAGGTTCAAGCCGCACCGCAGGTGCCCCCTCCCGAAAAGGCATCGAATTTTGCACCTCGCACACGGGAGGCGAAACGCCTCCCCTACAAGGAATTTTATTGTTTTGCCACACACCACAGGCAAACATCATTGCCCCGTTCGCGCGGTTAGCGCGAATGTTAAGGCGACGACATCGACCTTTTGAGTGCCGCTTGAAAGAAATCGTCGGTATCGAAGGACTTGCAGTCAAAGGGAAGCTCTTCTTCGGGGGGAGACTCGCCGCGATGTAACACCTCGGGGAGCGCGCAATCCTGTTCCCACCAATCCAGGATCACGCGCGCCACCGATTTGCCGCGTGCGCCGCCGTAGTGTTGTGCACGGGAGAGACGCTCCTCGATGTAAATGACGGGAACCCCCAAAGAAACCAATTTCTCTTTTTCTGTTTTGGAGAGGAGGGGAAGGGAATCGTCCGATTCGCTCGGTGCGTCAGAATCGTGATTTTCTTCTCCCTCCTTCTTTGCTATAGATATAGATTTATTTTTTCTTTTCTTTTCTTTGCTGGCTACGGTAGCAACCGTGCCATCGACTGCCAAAGGCTTCTCGTCCGCGTCCTTCCGATTCGGCTGCCCCGCCTGTTGCTCCCCCAGCCGACGCTCGATACTTGGCTCGATCGTGCGGAAGAATACCTCGCTCATCGGATCGGTAAATTGCGGCATGGGGGTGCCGTATCGCTGTCTGTCCATGAGCGCGAGCATCAATTCCTGCGCGCCCTGCGGCGAGAGTGCTTTCAGCAGAGGATACCAGTCGTAGAGAAATAAAAAGCCGTACTGCCGTTTCATTTTCATGCGTGAAATCACCTTCCTTTTGCCAACAGTATATCACGTTTTCGTGTGCCATACCCTGACACCGCGTGCCACAAGTGACAAGTTTTTTGGGGCGAAAGGATGGTGATATGCGCCTGACGGCGCGAGGCGAAATCTCAAATTTGCGTTGTAGGGGAGGCTTTTCGCCTCCCGCGAATGAGGTGCAAAATTTGATGCTTTTCGGGAGGGGGCACCTGCGGTGCGGCTTGAACCTCGCTTTTCATTCCGCAAAATTCTTTGCCGTATACCCCGATGGCGTTGTGCGGCGTTAACGGACAGTCGAGGACGCCTGTCCCTACAGGTTTGAGGGGATTTTACGCCCCTGCGCGGTGAACCTATCAAAGGCTCTCCTTGGGGGGGGCTCCCGCGGAGCGAGTGAGAGGGGGCGTGGGGCGCGGATTCTCCCTCTCCGTCGGCTACGCCGCCACCTGTCTCGCTGCGGCTCGGTCACGCTCGGGGTCTGACACCACACTGTGGTGTCATTCAAGACCCTCGCGCCGCTTCGCTACCCTCGGGGAGAGGCTCGTTCATGTGCCCCACGCAGACGATATTCGCATTGAAGTGAAAATCGGGGCAGAGAAAAAACTTTCCCACGCACAAACAAAAGAGGGCGCACGATGTTCGCACGCCCTCGATTGGGTAGGTGATTCCTTTTCGACGGAAAGTTTTGGGGGTTCTTAGGGGACTTTTACGAAAAGTCCCCTAAACGGAGCGTGAGGCAGAGCCTCGCGGCCTTTGGGTGTGGGGCTAGCCCCACGACCTTAAGCCTTGCGGCCTTTCCCCTCACCCGTTCGGTACGGTGGCGGGTTCGGAGATGATGAGGTAATCCGAGAAGGCGGTCTCGACGGGAGCGACCCAGCGGGACTGGGAGGCAGAGATCGAGAGGCGCATACGGTACTGCGAGAGGTAGTAGGGGGCGGTCAGGAGCGCCTCTTCCATATCCTCGTTTGAGACGTCCGAGAGATCAAGCGTGAGCAGATCGCAAAGACCCGAGAGGGCGGGGAGTATCTGCCACGCGTCCTCGGAGATCGCGTAGGCGTAGGGGATCGCAAGAGAGACGGGCGTGTCGCCGAGGAAGGACTTGAGGGCGTGCAGGTAGTCGCCGAGGTAGGGAAGATCCTCGGGGTCAAAGGATGCGCCGACGATCAGGATCTCCGAGCCGCCCGCGCGCACGAATTCGCGCAGGAGCGCGGCGTCGGTTGCTGCGGCGGCATAGATCACGTCCTCGTCGCGAGCGGTGAGAGCCTGCGGGTAGTAAACCCCGCAAACGTAGGGGATCTCTTGGGTCAAGTCGGTCATAAAATCGCCGAGCTTGACAACGGAAAGGCTGTCACGCCCCTGAAACTCCGACACGGGGGACGTATAGGTCATCACGCCGTCGGGATTGCAAAGGGAGACCGACACCGCGTCAAGCACGATCTCCTCGCCCGCCGTCAGACGGCTGGGATCGTCACCCGGTGCAAAGGGATAGGCGCGCACGTTTTGCACGCGGCGGTCGGGAACGTCGGGCGTCTCGGGCGCCTCTGCCGTGGGCGTCTTGAGGGATGCCAGCTTGTCCTCGTCCAGCGTCGCGTTGAGAATGTTTCCGATGATGATTGCCAGAAGGATCGCGCCGCCAAGACAGATCCCCACGATCTCCAAGGGGGAAAGCTTATGATTGCGGGCGCGGTGCCGCAGCCGCCACAAGAAATTTGCCATACGTCCTCCAAATTTCAACCGTCACGAGCGCGCGTGACGGGTCATTTCATGTCGCGAAAAGAGAGCTTTCTTCCGCGGCGGTTCCACGTAAAGGTCATGGTTGCCGCCTTTTCTTCGATCAGGTCGGAGATGCTTGCCTCGCGGTAGAGGTTGAGCGCGGCGGAGGTCTGGTAGACCAGCGTTTCGAAGTCGTCCATCACGCGGACCATCACGCAGTAGCCGCCCTCTGTTTCAACCACGTCGCTGACGTCGCCCGGAGCGGCAAGCTCCAGAGCCGCGATCTCGTCCGCGGTGCCGTGCAGGTCGCGGAAATAATAGTAGCGCGGGTCGATGGTAGAGCCTTCAAGGACGTCACTGCCCGTGAGGGATTCGACCGTCTCCCCTTCGTTCAGCTTCCCGAGAAGCGCCTCGGCGTCCGCGCGCTCCGAGAAGGTCACGCGCGTCACGCGCACGCAGTTGCCCGCCTTCCACCATTCAAGCAGGGTCTGATCGTTCTCCAGATGCTCGCCCTTGTAGATCTCGTTCTCCAGCTCGCCCTGCAAGAGGGTGATCTCGAGGAACTGCTTGAAAAAGTGTCTGTTCGCGTAGATCTCCTTGAGCGATTGGCGGTAATCGGATTTGCCGTTCAGGGAGTCGATGATCTCCTGCTCGCTCTCCTTCACCGCCTCCTTGAGTGCCTTGGTGTCCTCGATCAGCGCGGGGATCTTCTCGTTGCAAAGGGCAAGCACCGCGTAACGCTCCTTCACCGCTTGCTCCACCGCCAGACGAACCTCCTCCTCGCTCGCGTCGGGGTTGCGGGCAAGGTAGGTCTTCGCTTCAAAGCGAACCTCCTCGTAGCGGATCTTGTAGTCGCCGCACTTCGCCATCACGCGTCTGTCTCTGAGCGTGCAGGCTCCAAGCGTTCCCGTCGTCACCAGCGTCGCCAGCGACAGCACGATCGTGATGATCTTCATATACCGTTTTTTCATATACGTCCTCCTTTTAAGGCCGCGACCTGAACCGCCACGATCTTAATTTCCTTCATTATACAAGACACTTATGACGGATTTGTGAATAACGGCAAAAATGGACGATTTTTTTTTGAAAAGGTCTTTCATTTTTGGGGAAAATGTGATACAATGAAGCCAAAGCGACACCCATGGGAGAAAGAGAGGGAGCGTATGACGAAAAAATATCAAATTGAACTGTACAAGATCGCCGAGGAATTTCATCTGGAGTGGATCGTACAGCCCCAAAATTACCGGGAGATGATGCTGGACACGCCCGAGGTCAACCGACCGGGACTTGCGCTGGCAGGCTTTTTTGGCGCGTTTGAGAAGGAGCGCATCCAGCTCATCGGCAAGGCGGAGAAGAAGTATCTCGCCTCGGTAAAGCCCGACGCCAAGGATCGGGCACTGGAGCTTTTGGTCGAGGCGCGCCCCGTTGCGATCCTCTACACCACCTCTCTGGAGGTCGATGCGGCGTTGATCGCGCGCGCGGCGGCGATCGGCGTGCCGGTACTCCGAACCGAGCAGAAGACCAGCCACATCATTGCCGCTCTGATCGGATCCCTCAATCAGCACCTCGCACCCCGCATCACGCGACACGGAGGACTGGTGGAGGTCTACGGCGAGGGTCTGTTGCTCCTTGGCGACAGCGGTATCGGAAAGAGCGAGGCTGCCATCGAATTGGTTAAGCGCGGTCACCGTCTGATCGCGGACGACGCGGTGGAGATCAAGCGCGTGTCGGACAAGACTCTGGTGGGATCGGCACCCGAGCTGATCCGTCACTACGTCGAGCTGCGCGGTATCGGATTGGTGGACATTCGCCGTCTGTTCGGTATGGGCTCGGTCAAGCTCACCGAGCGCATCAACCTCGTCGTTCAGCTCGAAGCCTGGGACGAGGGCAAGATGTACGATCGCCTTGGTATGGACGAGGAGACCATCGACATTCTGGGCATCAAGGTGCCTTGCATCACCGTCCCCGTCGCGCCGGGACGAAACCTTGCCATCATTCTCGAGATCGCGGCGATGAACAACCGCCAAAAGCGTATGGGCAACAACACTGCCGAGGAGTTTAACAAAAAGCTTCTGGAGCAGATGGGCGTGGAAGGGTAATGATGTTGCCCTGACGTTCGCGCCGACCGCGCGAACGGGCAAATGATGCGCCCACGGTCTTAAAGCCCACGGTTTTTCCGTACAAATATTGACAAATTCGGGCGCATATGTTATAATGAAAGCAGACGGCGGGGTGTTATGCGCCGCCGAAAAAATTCGGATACAGGGTATCCAAGAGACAAAAGGAGAGTAGGAATATGATCACAACCATTATCGTAATTGCCGCATTGTTCGTACTGCTGTTCTTTGCAGGCTACATGAAGGCGCCGCCCGACACGGCGTACATCATTTCGGGTCCCAAGAAAAAGAGGATCCTCATCGGTCGCGCGGGCTGGAGAATGCCCTTCTTTACGCGAATCGACCGCCTCTCCCTGCGCGTGATGCAGGTGGACGTCAAGACGAGCGAGGCAGTCCCCACCAACGAGTTCATCAACGTCACGGTAGACGGCGTTGCAAACGTCAAGATCTCCTCCGACAAGGAGCTGATCGAGCGCGCGTCCGAGACGCTGCTCAATATGCGCCGCGACGAGCTGGTTGCGCTGGTGACGCAGGTTATGGAGGGTAATATGCGCGAGATCGTGGGCTCGGTCGGGCTCAAGGAGATGGTGCAGGACCGTCAGGGCGTTGCCAAGAAGATCACCGAGAACGTCGTTCCCGACATGGAGAAGCTGGGTATTGAGGTGGTAAACTTCAACATTCAGAACTTCAAGGACGCCGCAGGAACGATCGAAAACATGGGTATCGACAACGTCGAGCAGATCCGCAAGAACGCGCAGATCGCAAAGGCGAACGCGCAGAGAGATATTTCCATCGCGACCGCAAACGCGCAGCAGGAGGCAAACGCCGTGCGCGTCGAGGCGGAGAAGAAGATCGCCGAGCAGAACGCAGAGCTTGCGGTTCAGCAGGCGGACATGATGGTGAAGTCCGAGTCCAAGCGAGCAGAAGCGGACGCGGCTTACTCCATTCAGCAGGAATCCCAGAGAAAGACGATCGAGGTCACCAAGGTCAACGCCGACATCGCACGCCGCGAAAAGGAGGCGGAGCTGGCAGAGAAGGAGATCTCCCTGCGCGAAAGACAGCTCGACGCAGAGATCCGCAAGCAGGCAGACGCCATGAAGTACAAGGCGGAGCAGGAAGCGGCTGCAGAGCTGGCAAAGAAGCAGAGAGAGGCGGAGGCAGACCGCTACCGCGCGGTGCAGGAGGCAGAGGCAAGAAAGGCAGAGGCAGAGGCTTTGCGTTTTGCGATGGAGCAGGAGGCAGAGGGTATCCGCGCCAAGGGACTTGCCGAGGCAGAAGCGATCGAAAAGAAGGCAGAAGCGCAGAAGAAGATGGGAGAGGCATCGGTACTCGAGATGTATCTCGCCGCGCTGCCTGAGGTGGTGAGAAACGCCGCCGCGCCTCTGTCGCAGACCGATAAGATCGTGATGTACGGAGACGGCAACTCCACCAAGATGGTGAAGGACGTTATGAACAGCACCAGTCAGGTTATGGAGGGGCTGAAGGAGGCAACGGGCATTGACCTCGGCTCTATGATCGCAGGGATCGCAGGCGGCAAGATCGTCGCCGCCGCGCAACAGAAGGATAACGCCGACGATAAGGCGTAACGAAAAAAGCCGACCGAGCCGCTTGCGGTGAGGTCGGCTTGAATGCCCCCAAAAGGGTAGTGATGTTGTCCTTCGGACAGTGATATTCACCTACGGTGAACTTATGGAAGGCTCTCCTTGGGGAGAGCTCCCGCGAGAGCGGGTGAGAGGGGGGACTCGGCGCGCATTCGCCCTCTCCGTCGGCTACGCCGCCACCTGTCTCGCTGCGGCTCGGTCACGCTCGGGGTCTGACACCACACTGTGGTGTCATTCAAGACCCTCGCGCCGCTTCGCTACCCTAGGGAGAGGCTCGTTCAAATGCAGGCA
>JAZSBE010000058.1:0-34205 GCA_045602215.1 Eubacteriales bacterium
CGACACCGCTGCTGAGAGAGAAGTTGCTCTTGCAAAGATCCTCCCCTACCAGCAGTCCGACTTCGAGAAGCTCTACGAGGCTCTCGAGGGCAACCCCGTTTGCATCAGATTCCTTGATCCGCCTCTCCACGAGTTCGTTCCCACCACCGAGGAGGACATTGCGGCTTTGGCAGCGGCACAGGGCAAGAGCGTTGAGGCTATCAAGGCAATCATCGCATCTCTCCACGAGTTTAACCCCATGATGGGTCACCGTGGATGCCGTCTGGCAGTCACCTATCCCGAAATCGCAAAGATGCAGACCACCGCGGTAATTCGCGCTGCTATCAACGTTCAGAAGGCGCACGCTGATTGGAACGTAAGACCCGAGATCATGATCCCGCTGGTTGGCGACGTTAAGGAGCTGAAGTACGTTAAGAGCGTTGTAGTTGCAACTGCTGATGCAGAGATCGCAGCTTCCGGCGTAGCTCTTGAGTACGAAGTTGGTACCATGATCGAGATTCCTCGTGCATGTCTGACCGCTGATGAGATCGCTGCGAACGCAGACTTCTTCTGCTTCGGTACCAACGACCTCACTCAGATGACCTACGGCTTCTCCCGTGACGACGCTGGTAAGTTCCTGGATGCTTACTACGATGCAAAGATCTTCGAGAACGATCCCTTCGCTAAGCTTGACCAGGTTGGCGTTGGTAAGCTCATGAAGATGGCTGTTACCATGGGTAGACCCGTTAACAAGAACCTCCACGTAGGTATCTGTGGCGAGCACGGTGGTGACCCCACGTCCGTTGAGTTCTGCCACGAGATCGGTCTGGACTATGTATCTTGCTCTCCCTTCCGTGTTCCGATCGCTCGCCTTGCAGCAGCTCAGGCAGCTCTGAAGAAATAAGATTGGGATAAGCAATATCCAATGATAAATACAGGCGCATCATTCGCAAGAATGGTGCGCCTGTTCTTTTAATCAAATTTGGTTTCGATACATTTCGAGGCACTTGCAGGGGAGTAGATCCAATGGGATAGATGAGGCGTATCGTTTTTGTCAACGAAGTAGGAAAGCTTCTTGGGGATTGGCGTACAGTCCTCGGCGTCGATGATGACCAGCTTGATCTTCATACGCTCGGGAATGATGCTTTTGATGTAGACGGAGGCGGGTTTCCCGATCAGCTGTCGCATGGCGTTGGCGTGTTCCTCCGAACGAACCTCTGAAAGTCCTGCCAGATTGGGGGTCAGCTCGATAAATACGCCGTATTGCTCCACGCTCCGAATGATCCCCGTCACGGTTTGCCCGACCTCGAATGCGGCGGCGTTCTCCTCCCACGTTCCGAGCAGCTCGCGTAACGTCACGTAGATCCGTCCGCTTTCGGGATCGTTGGATTTTACTGCTACGGTGATGGATTCCCCCACGGAGAGACGGTTGTGTGGGTGCGAGATACGGGAAACCGAGATACAATCCACAGACAAGAGGGAAGTGACGCCGCATCCGATGTCCAGAAATGCTCCGAAGTTCTCAAGATGCGTGACCTTGGCATCGATCAGATCACCCGGGCGAAGCGATGAAAGATAGTGGCAGATACAGTCCTCCTGCGCCTTCTTTCTGGATAGGTGTACAATGGTCTCCTCTCCGCACCGTTCCATGGAGAGGATGCGAACTGCAATCGGCTTTCCGACGCGGGAAACGATCGCGATGTCCTTTCTGCTCTCACCTGCGCGGCAAAAAACGGCCTCCTCGGGCTCCAGAATTCCGTGAGCGCATTTGAGATCCACGTGCAGGCGAAGATCACTGTCGCACAGCGTTGCGATGCCTTCTATCACCGTTCCGTTCTGCATCGCTCTTTCCAGTCCGGAGAGCGACGAGAGCGCCGTCTGGTTTTCTGCGCTGAAATAGAGCGCCCCCTCCGGTTTGTACGAATCAATCATTTTCATAAAACATCCTTTCTGCAGTCGGCGCATATTCGGAAAAGCACCGCTTTTCGTGCGTTTTTATTGGATTTGTAATACCATATGCGCGGGTGCACCGAAATATGACGGTACAAAAATGATGGTTGACTTTTTTTAGAAATGATGATATAATAGAAATGATAATTGTTTTGTCAGGCGTGCTCCCACGGGGCATAGAAGGGTGATTTATGATTTTGATCAAGCTCGCGGGCATTCCGATCAGATTGGAGAACCGTTTTTCATTTATCGAGCATCAGTGCAAGGATTTTCTTTGTGAGGGTGAAGAGCCGGCGTTTTCGGTTGCGGTGACCCCCGAGGAGATTCTTGAGGAACAAAAGAATGGCGATTTTAGCGAGGGCTATTGCGAGAGCATTTGCCTCTACCGTCATATTTGCGAGCGTCTGCCGGAATACAATGTCTTTTTGATGCACTCCTCGGTGATCGAGGTGGACGGTTACGCCTATGCCTTTACCGCAAAGAGCGGTGTCGGAAAATCCACCCACACCGCGCTCTGGCTCAAAAACGTTCCTCATGCGCGCGTTCTCAATGGAGACAAGCCCCTCTATCGCTTGGAGGAGGACGGAAGTCTGACCGCGTTCGGTACGCCTTGGAACGGAAAAGAGAACTGGGGTGAGAACATCTCGGCAAAGCTTGCGGCGATCTGTTTCATTGAACGGGGCGTGGAGAACCGCATCGTGAGGGCGTCTGAGGAGGATGCCATCTGCCGACTGATGCACCAGCTTTATTTGCGGGGGTCGCGGGAGTCGATTAATCGACAGCTCTTTTTGATGGATGCTCTGGTACGCGCGGTACCTTACTATATTTTATCGTGTAATATTTCAGACGAGGCGGCGCTCCTGTCATGGAACACTATGCGCCCCACAAATGCTTGATTGGAGGTTTGGATCATGCAGATTAAAAAGGATTTTACCATTCAGAAGGTTGGCGGCTCGTACGTTGCCGTTGCGGTAGGTGAGAGCAGCAAGAATTTCCACGGAATGATCCGTCTCAATGAGACGGGCGCGTTTCTTTGGAATTTGATGGCGGAGAAGGATTGCAGTGAGAACGATCTGATAGATGCCATTCTTGCAGAATATGACGTGGATCGTGAGACGGTTGCGGCAGACGTGCGCCGAATCGTGGAAACGCTGGCTCAAAACGAAATTTTCGTTAAGGGAACGGAACCGACGGTATGAGTGACGGGAATCGCGGGATCGAGGATCAGCTCATCGAGCAGGGATATCACGTCAGCACGACGGTCGGAATGAGTATGTATCCCATGCTCCGTGATCGCCGTGATCGTATCGTAGTGATGCCTGTTGAGGGGAAAACGCTCAAGAAATACGATCTTCCCCTTTACAAACTCCCCGATGGCAAGTACGTTTTGCACCGTATCATCGGCGTGAGGAAGGATCATTACGTGATCCGCGGAGACAATACCTACGTGAGAGAGTATGTTCCGAAGGATTGGATTTTGGGGTACGTATCTGAGTTTTATCGCAAGGACCGCCACATTTTGGCGTCATCAAGAGGGTATCGCGCATACGCGGCTCTCTGGAATTTCATCTATCCCATTCGGTGGGGCTATGTAAAAGCGCGCGGCTTGCTCGTCCGATTGATTCGAAAACTCAAAAAATAAGCTTGTTTCAATTCGAAATCCTTCGTCCAAAACGCGAACCGTTTTGGCGGAGGCTTTCGTTTTTTCGGAATTCGATTGATATTGACAGATGTGCCGTTTTGTGATACAATACATTAGGTTTGGAATTGGAAAAGTGAGGTGTCATAATGAAAATTCTAATTGCCGGATGCGGAAAGGTCGGACAGACCTTGGCGCAGGAGCTTTCCGAAGAAGGACATGACCTGACGCTATTGGATATGGATTCCCGCGTTCTCGAGCTCGGTATGGAGCGGTATGACGTGATTGCCGTGCAAGGAAATTGCGCGTCGATGCAGACGATGCGCCGCGCGGACGTGGAGAACGCCGATCTTTTGATCGCGTGCACGGGTAGCGATGAACTGAATCTTTTGGCGTGCGCGACTGCCCACGTCATGAACCCAAAGATCCATACCATTGCGCGCGTGCGTAATCCCGAATATACCCAGCAGGCGTTTGAAATGCGAAGGGCGTTCGGTCTTTCCATGACCTTCAATCCCGAATTGCAGGCGGCGGTAGAGATCGAACGGCTTTTGAAAATGCCTGGATTTTTGAAGCGCGAGACCTTTGCAAAGGGTAGGGTAGAGATCGTAGAGATTCGGATTGACGAGTCGAGCAAGCTCTGCAACGTTCCCTTGAGCATTCTGTACAGCATTGTAAAATGCAAGGTGCTTGTTTGTACCGTCCTTCGGGACGGGCAAACCATTATGCCGGACGGTCAGTTTACCCTCAGAGAGGGCGACCGTATCTTCGTAACCGCGCCCTCCGACAACCTTGCAATGCTCCTTAAAAACCTTGGAATTGTGACCCACAAGATTCGCCGCGCGCTGATTATCGGCGGAGGCACGATCTCCTATTACGTTGCGCAGAGACTGGAGTCCTCTTCGATTGACGCGACGATCATGGAATCGAACAGAGAGCGTTGCACGGAGCTGGCAACCCTGTTGCCCGAGGTGGACGTGATCTGCGGAGACGCAGGTGGCGAAGGGCTTCTGGAGGGCGAGGAGATTTCCGAGACGGATGCTCTGATTGCCCTGACGGACAGTGATGAATTGAATATGGTGCTCTCTCTTTGCGCGCATCAGCGCGAGCTGCCGCAGGTGGTCACAAGACTGGAGCAGCTTGGCAGCATTGGGATTACGGAAAGACTGCCCCTTGGCAGCGTGATCTGCCCCAGACAGCTTTGCTGCAGCAACATCGTTCGCTACGTCAGAGCAATGCAAAATCAAGTGGGGGCTGCGATCACCATTCATTCGATCGCGGACGGTCAGGCGGAGGCGTTGGAGTTTTTGGTGGATGAAAACACACTCCATTGTGATACGCCCCTGAGAAAGCTCAAGCTTCGTCCCAATATTCTGCTGGTCGGAATTACCTCAAAGAACGGCACGGAGATCCCCAACGGTGATTCCGTTTACCACGTGGGAGATAGCGTGGTTCTGGTTGCTGGCGGAGATACGGTCATCGGACAGTTCAATGATATTTTCGAGTAAGAAGTGAGGCGTACAGTATGAATTATAAGATGATGGGGCGCTTTCTTTCGCTGATTCTGATCGGTGAGGGAATCTTCATGATTCCCGCGCTGGCGATCAGTCTGGTTGACGGAACGACCCACGTAACGCGCGCCTTTCTGATGTCGCTCGGGATCATTTTCGCGGTCGCAGGAATCTTATTGCTGATCACCCGTCGCGCATCCAAGCGTTTTTTTGCGAAGGAAGGTCTCTTTTGCGTGGGCCTGAGCTGGCTTGTCATGAGCTTGTTCGGCTGCCTGCCATTCTGCCTGTCGGGGGAGATCCCCTCTTACGTTGACGCATTGTTTGAAATGGTGTCGGGCTTTACGACCACGGGCGCATCGGTGGTGCGTGACGTCGAGGCGCTGTCGAGAGGAATCCTTTACTGGCGCAGCTTCAGCCATTGGGTTGGCGGTATGGGTGTTCTGGTATTCCTTCTGGCGATCGTGCCCATGAGCGGAAAAAGCGACGGCTTTACCATGCATCTGTTGCGCGCGGAGAGCCCGGGACCGAACGTTGAAAAACTGGTGCCCAAGATGAGACAGACGGCGGCAGTGTTATACGTCACCTATTTGATGCTGACCGTTCTGAACGTTGTCTTTCTGTTGTTTGGCGGTGTTTCCTTCTTTGAGTCTCTCTGTACCGCATTCGGTACGGCGGGAACAGGCGGATTTGGCATCAAAAACGACAGTATCGCGAGTCACACCCCCTACGTTCAAAACGTTTGTACCGTCTTTATGCTACTCTTTGGCATCAACTTTGGTTGCTTCTATCTTTTGATCCTCAGACAGATCCGAGAGGTCTTCCGCGACGAGGAGCTTCGCTTGTATCTTGGGATCGTGGTTGGAAGCATTCTTATCATCACCATGAATATCCGCGGACTGTACCAAACGGTTGGAGAGGCGATCCGCCACGCGGCGTTCCAGGTTTCCAGTATCATAACCACCACAGGATATTCGACTGTCGATTTTGATTTGTGGCCTTCTCTTTCAAAGGGAATCCTGCTTACCTTAATGATGATCGGCGCTTGCGCGGGAAGCACGGGTGGCGGTTTGAAGTGCATCAGAGTTCTCTTGATCCTCAAGGGCGTGCGCCGAAGTCTTTCGCAGATGCTGCATCCCCAAAAGGTTCAAGTGATCCGCGTCAACGATCATCCCATCAGCGAAAAGATCGTTGCAAATACAAACGCGTACCTCTGTATCTACTTTCTGATCATGATGGTGAGCTTTCTTCTGATCTCGATCGACGGATTTTCGGTCATGACCAATTTCTCGGCGGTGGTGTCTTGTATCAATAACATTGGCCCCGGACTGGAAGCGGTCGGACCGACCTGCAATTTTGCTGATTACGGTGTGATTTCTAAAATCGTGCTGATTCTTGATATGCTGGTGGGCAGACTGGAGATTTTCCCGATTCTTGCCTTGTTCTCGCTGAGAACGTGGAAGCCAACGAGATAAGCCCCAAAAGGGTGACACAAATGCATTTTGCATTTGTGTCACCCTTTTTTATGATTCGAAATCCTGAATGAGCGCCAGAACCTCTCGCCAGGAGGAAAGGCTGATACCCTCGCGGAGTGCGGTCTGATCCGCTTCGGGAAGCATTGCAACGGGTTGATCCAAGGTTTTGACCAGATCGCCGTCAGAGGTATAGATTGCGATCCTTCCACCCGATTCGCGCATACAAAATTGATGGTACAGGACGTCCGTGGGAATACTGTTGTCAACTGTTGTGTCCTGTGCAGGTTCATCGGTGGTATCCTCCGTTGAACCTTGCAGGGGTTCCGTATTTTCACTCACGCGCTCCAAAAGAGCCTGTACCTCCAGGCACGCCGCCGTGCTCTCCTTGACGGTGTTATGCAGAAAGAGCGTGACGCAGATGCAAAGGATCAGACAGATCGCGAGCAGAAACACACACGAGATGGAAATGATCCGAGAGAGATCCATGTGTTATCTCCTTTCACATTTTTTTGTAATGTCGGTAATGACAGTATTTCCGCGCACGGCGTGATATATTCATGCTTTTCGGATAGAATAACGATTGAAAAGCAAAAAGTAAAGGGAACGGTGCGACATGAAAATGGGAAAGCGACAGATCAAAAAAGGGTCAAAAGGAATCCGTGTTTTTCTCAACGTTTGTATCTTTGGATTGCTGACGTTGGGGATCGTTGTTGTCGGCATCGGTGTTTACGTGTACCTGAATTTTGAAAGGGAGGCACCGATGGACTTGTTCGGAATGTCGGCAAAGGGGATTCCGCCCAGCTTCTACGTGTATCGTTTTGAGGATCGCGCAAACCGCGTGGGAGAAGCAGAGCTGCTTGAGAGTGGGGCGTTCCAAAACGCTGAAACGGCGTACGTGACAAGATCCGAGATCCCGCAAACGCTGATGGACGCCTTTGTTGCTATCGAGGACAAGCGATTCTATCTGCACCGCGGAGTGGACTGGTATCGCACGGTCGCGGCAGGCGTCACCTATGCTTTGGGCTTTTCAGACACCTTTGGCGGATCGACCATCACACAGCAAACGGTCAAGAACGTCACGGGCAAAAATGAGGTGACGCTGTCGCGAAAGCTTCAGGAGATTCTTTACGCGCTCGATCTGGAGAGACGGCTTGGGAAGGAAGAAATTCTGGAGCTGTATCTGAACGTGATCTCCTTTTCGGACGGATGCGTTGGAATTGGTGAGGCAAGTGAGCATTATTTTTCAAAAAAGCCGATGGAGCTCACGGCAGAGGAATGTGCGACCATCGCTGCGATCACCAATCACCCCTCCTATTATAACCCCATCAATCATCCTGAAAACAATCTTGCAAGAAGAAATCTGATCCTTCGGGAGATGGGCGCGCAAGGCTATCTCTCGCAGGAGGAAGCAAGCATAGCGACACAAGCACCGCTATCGCTTGAGGTTTCGGAGAGAGGGGACGAGGAGGTGCGATCCTGGTATCTTGACATGGTCATTGAGGACGTCATTGATGATCTGTGTCTCGAATACGGCATGAGCCGCACGGAGGCGTCACGCCGCGTTCTCTTTGGCGGTTTGCGGATTGATATTGCGATGGACGAGAGGATCCAGGAGACGGTGGAGGAATATTATCGGTCGGCGATCCAAACGCCAACCGGGGAAAACGGAGAACGCGCGCAATCGGCACTGATTGTGTTGGACGGAAAAACAGGGGACGTGCTCGGGGTAGCGGGGGGCGTTGGCAAAAAAAATGCCAATCGGATACAGAATTTTGCCACCCAGACGCTCCGCCCTCCGGGCTCATCCCTCAAGCCCATCACGGTCTACGCGCCTGCCTTGGAGAGGGGAATCATCAACTGGGCAACGGTGTACGATGATGTTCCCGTGAATTTTGGAAAGGACGAGGCGCATCCTTGGCCAAAAAACGCGAACGGGGTTTATCGAGGGCTTACGAACGTCTCCTATGCCGTGGCGCATTCCACCAACACGGTCGCGGTGAAAATTTTGGAGCAGGTCGGTCTGCGGCAATCCTATGAAACGGCAAAAAAGAAATTCCATTTGGACAATCTGATCGACAAAAGAGGCGTGACCGACTGTGACGTTGCGGCGTTGGCTCTGGGACAGCTCAATTACGGCGTTACCTTGCGTGAATTGACGGCGGCGTACTCGGTCTTTTTGGATGCAGGGGTGTATCACGGGTGGAGAAGCTATTACCGCGTGATGGACGCCAATGGAGAGGTGCTTCTGGCATCGCCCGATGTCTCCGAAGTGGTCATGAGTGAAGGAAATGCCGCCGTTATGACCAAGCTTTTGCAAGGGGTGGTCCGAGAGGGAACCTCCTCCGCCATTACCCTTGACAAAATTGTGGAATGCGCGGGTAAAACAGGAACGACGCAAAACGACTTTGATCGGTGGTTTGTCGGATACACGCCCGAGTTGATCTGCGGTGTCTGGTGCGGTTACGAATATCCCCAATCCTTGGAGGGCGCCAATCTCTGCACGGGGATCTGGAATCGCGTGATGCATCAGATCCTGCCCTCCAATGCAAAAAGAAGCTTTGACGTTCCTTCAAACGTGGTAAAAATGAGCTATTGCAGGGATTCCGGCAAGCTCATGGACGATGCCTGTCTCTTTGATCCTCGCGGCGATCGCACGCAGATCGGGTGGTTCGTACAGGGGAACGTTCCCACCGAGCGGTGCGATCGGCACGTGCTATGCGAGGCGGATGAAGCGGGCGGCATCTCTCATGGGTTTTGTCCCGCCGAGTCCCTCAAAAGAGTGGGGTTGATTCACGCGGAGCGGCATTTTTCCATGCAGATTCTGGTGAGTGACGCGCAGTACGTGTATCGGGGGGACCCCAAGGCATTGATGCCAAATTCCAATACGGGACAGGCATATTTTGAGGGCGAGGCACAGAATTTCTGCGGGAAAAGCCACACGGAGTTGCCGTACAACCGTTCCTGTCCCGTTCATCAACTGCCCCCGACAGACACGGAGACCGCCCCCGAAACCGATATGCGCGTGCGAAAAAAGAACCGCATATTTTCACCCCCCGCGGCATAGGTTGAAGCGAGGGGTGCAAACAAAAAACAGCATCTCTCTATTGGGAGGTGCTGTTTGATGTATAAGAAAAAATACGGCAGGATGACCTCTGCCGCATGGATCAATGACGAGCTGGATCAAAGCAGTCTGTTTTGCACGCTTTTTTGTGGGATTGTCCTGACGGTGGCGTATTTCGTGATCCGATCCATCACGGGAAGTCCGTATCGCATGATGCTGGAGCTTGGAATCTCGGATATTATGCCACCTGTATGGCTGTTTTCACTTTTGCAGATGTTGGGATTTTTGGTCATCGGATGCGCGGCAGGGCTGGTGCTTGGGTGGAAGGACTCCTCCTGCGCAGTGGAAAAGTACAGAGGCGCACTATTTTTCGTGTTGATGGCGGTGATTGAGCTTTGCTGGTATCCCACCTTATTCGGCGGTGGGCTCGTGTTTTTGTGCGTGTTGGAGGCGGTTTTGATGACCTGCCTGTCTTTGATGGTCGCCTATTCCTTTTTCCGCATCAGCGGACTGTCGGGGATTCTGCTCTCCCTGCATTCTATTTGGATCATCTATCTTTTGATCTTTACCTGCGCCGTGTTTTTCAGAAACTAAAGAAAAGGGATCCCGAACGGTTTGTTCGGAATCCCTTTTTCGGTTAGTTGTTTTCGAGACGCTTCAAAATACTTTCATAGGTCAGTCCGTAGCTCTCTGCGATGTCGCGGGCATAGCTCTTTCCGTCAGGCTTTGCGCGTGTGATCAGGAAGGAACGCTTGCCCTCGCCCTCAACGCCTGCCACCAAGGTGTCGATGGCAACGCCGCCCGATGCAAGGGACTTGCGATTGAGCTCGTCGATCTCCGCCGCCAGTTCGTGCAGGTGGGTAGAGAAGAGGCATCGGCAACCGATGTGCGAGAGGCCGCTGAGCACCTCTGCCGCAATGTAGGACGCCTCGTAGCTGCCGGTGGAGGAGAGTGACTCATCCAAAAGCACCAGACTGTTTTCGGTGATGCAATCAAAGATCTCGCCCAGACGCGCGCATTCCTCGCCCAGACGTCCCTTATCAATGGTGTCCTCCGCGCCGCTGGGGAAGTGTGTATAGATGCCGTCAACGGGAGAAATTGTGATCTCCTCTGCAGGCAGATACATTCCGAGCTGAAGCATGACCTGCGCCAGTCCGATCGCGCAGGTGATGACCGATTTCCCGCCTCGGTTGGGGCCTGTCAGAACGTAGATGGAGGCGTTTTCATCGAACGTAAGATCGTTTGGAACAACCTCGCCTTCAATCTTCAAGGCAACGCAGGGGTTATAAAGTCCTTTTGACGAAAAGGCTCTTTCTCCCATGGGGCGAATGTTGGGAATGCAGAGCGGGCATCCCTTTGCTTGGAGCTTTTTGAGCATCTCGGTTCCGCGAACCAAAAACTCAAATTCCGGCATCAGATCCAGCAGAAATTCGGTATTCTCAAGGACATAAGTCTGCACGATCTTCTTCCAGGAGCGCAGAGACGCTCTGTAAACGTCGTTGATCGCCGAATGGAAGGCAAGAGAGAGTGCAGTCTTTTGATTTTCCGATTGCTTTTTGCCAAAGGGAACGAGATTTGCAATGCAGGTGTAGGAATCGTTTTTGAAGTTCAGACGCAGGATCTTGTCAATGACGTCTCCCGATTTGAAGGGCTCTGCATTGATCGAGAGAACGCCTGCTTCGGCAGGGCGAAGCTGGGAATCGAGATTGACGCCAATCGTCACGCTCTTGATCTCTCGTACGCGTTGCGTGAGCTCGTTCAGCTTTTCGTTGAGTTCTCTGTAGTAATCACTCTCTGCAAGCTCTGTGATCAGCTCGCAAAGCGAGAGAAAGGCAGGGCTTTTGAGAGATTCCTTGGATCTTTTCAGCGCATCGTGAAGGATCTCAATGCTGGACACGTAAAGCTCGATCTCGGTGATGCTGGAGAGGTAGTCGTTGGGGTCTCCGTTGTCCGATTCGAGACGGCGAAGCTCGGTGATGTCGTTGAGGACGGGCACCAAGCGGTTGAGCATATCGGTCAGCTCGCCGCAACGCATCATGTCGTCAAAGGTTGCAATTCGGTAAGACATGACCTCCACGTCATCGGTGAAAAAGGTGGAGAGGTCTTGGGATTTGAGGGAGAACGCCTCCAGAAGCCCAAGCTCCTCAAGTGTGAAAAGATCAATGTCGGGGATCATATCCGAGCCGTCGTTCTGCGGACGGCTTTTTCCGTTTGGATAGATTAAGCTGAAATTCTGAAAATTCATGCAATCTCCGTTCTGTCACACTTGGTGACGAATAAATCTAAAGACATTATATCACAAAAAACGCGCCCCGTCTATAGCGTGAGCGGAAAAGTTACAAATTATCTTTGTTTCCGTCTGAAATTTCTTGATTTTTCATGGGAAATATGATATGATGGTGAAAAAGGAGGTGGGGAAGAATGGAAAGAACGCGACCCGTGACCAACGTCACCGAGCTGCTTGAATGCGCGGCGACAAGGGATCTCATGACCGTCAACGGCTTTGCTTGGGACGGCTCGGCTTATGACCTCTTCCGCGCGCTCTGCATCTGCGCCGAGCGACAGCCCGATGCTCCCACAGTCCTTCGTATGCAGGCGTATCTTAAGGAACTGCTTGGTTGTGATCTGCCTATCGCCCCATCCACCTGCCAACGAATTTGGAAGGAGACCGCCGAGCGTCTGCTTCTTGGGGAGGAAACACCGACTGCCTTTGCGTGCGCCGAAGAATGCTGCGTTCTTTTGTCGCGTGTGTCGGACACGTCTTTGGGAAAATGCTTTCTGCTCAATGATTTGCGTATCGAGGCAGACAATTGGGCGCAATGGAGAAAGGAAGCCGAGGCGATCCTCTGCCGTGTATTGAACGAGGGCAGATTCGTGGGTGTTGAGCTTTCCGATGGCGATACGTTTGAAAAAACCAGTCTATACAATGCCAACCGCGCAATCGCCGGGAAGGATTGGAATTGCCCCTCTTGGCTCTCGCAGCTCGTGTATTTTCTGTGCGATTTTTGCGACTCACAAGGGGCACGCGCAAAGGTCGTTTGTCACGCCGATGGGGGGAAATTGCTTGAAATTTTGCAACACGTATCGAAATTAACGCGTTTGCCGAATCTCTACGTCGAGTGCTCTCAACCAAAAACCGAGGCACTGTTGTCTGTCTGTCGGTTGATTTTGTCACAGAGAGGGAAGTGTGAGAGCGGTGTGCCGCCCGTGATCCTGTTCAATCCCAGTTGAACTGTGTCAGCTCTCCCACTGTCCTCAGGCCCTCAAAGTCGCCTTGACGCAGAACCTCGTAGACGGCGATCGCCACCGAATTGGAAAGATTGAGGGAGCGAAGCCCGTTTCGCATGGGGATCCGCACGCATCGGTCGGGATTGTTGTGCAGAAAATCCTCGGGAAGTCCACGGCTCTCCTTGCCGAAGAACAGGTATACCTCGTCGGGGTAGCGCACGTCTGTGTAGCGGTATTTTGCCTTGGTGGAAAAGCAGAAGAAATCGGCATCCGGATGCTTTCCGAAGAAATCCTCCATGCCGTCGTAATAGGTGATGTCCAGCTGATGCCAATAGTCCAGTCCTGCGCGCTTGAGCTTTTTGTCGTCAATGGTAAAGCCGAGCGGTCGGATCAGGTGGAGGGATGCGCCGGTCGCCGCGCAGGTGCGCGCGATGTTTCCCGTGTTTTGGGGGATCTCCGGCTCGTGTAGAACAATGTTGATGTGGCTCATAAAAACACCTCGGTCGTAAATTCTCCTCCAATCATAGCACATTTTCCAAGAAACTGCAAGACAGAACGCTGAAAAAGCGTTCTTTTTTCTTAAAATTTACAATACCATAATATCTTCAAGTGTGAAATGGTGTATAATATAAGATGAATTTATTTTACGCCAAGAGGGCGGAAAGGACTTTTTTATGTCTTTGATAACCAAGATTTTCGGAACGTACAGCCAGCGTCAGCTGAAGAAGGTAAACGAGATTGCCGATCAGGTCGATGCGTTGGCAGATAAATACAAAGCCATGAGCAATGCAGAGCTGCAGGCGGTGACGCCTGCTCTGCGTGCGCGCTTGGATGCAGGCGAGACGTTGGACGATATTTTGCCCGATGCCTTTGCGGCAGTCCGCGAGGCAGACGAGCGCGTTTTGGGTAAGCGTCCCTTCCGCGTGCAGGTGGTGGGCGGTATCGTGCTTCACGAGGGACGAATTGCCGAAATGAAAACGGGTGAAGGTAAGACGCTGGTGGCGACGCTTCCTGCATACCTCAACGCGCTGACGGGAAAGGGCGTACACATCGTCACCGTCAACGATTACCTTGCACGCGTGGGCGCAGAGGAAATGGGACGCGTCTACGAGTTCATGGGGCTGACCACGGGTCTTGTCGTCCACGGTCAGAGCCAGAGCGAAAAGGTCGCGGCGTATCAGGCGGACATTACTTACGGAACGAACAACGAATTTGGATTTGACTATCTGCGTGACAACATGGTCATTTACAAGGAGCAGATGGTTCAGAGAGGTCACGTTTTCGCCATCGTGGACGAGGTGGACTCCATTCTGGTTGACGAGGCAAGAACGCCCTTGATCATTTCGGGCGCGGGCGATCAGGTTTCCGATCTTTACGAGAGAGCGGACCGCTTGGTGCGCACCATGCGTAAGTTTGTGATCAAGGAGCTGGACGCCAAGGAGGATCATGACAACATCGACGCGGATTATATCGTGGACGAGAAGGCGAACAACGCCATTCTCACCGACCGCGGCGCGAAGAAGGCAGAGGCGTTCTTCGGGATCGAAAATCTGAATGACGAGGGCAACACGGTTCTTTCGCACCACATCAATCAGGCGATCCGCGCGCACGGATGTATGCACCTGGATCAGGATTACGTCGTCAATGAGAACGGCGTTGTGATCGTTGACGCCTTCACGGGCCGTCTTATGCCCGGCAGACGCTATTCGAACGGATTGCATCAGGCGATCGAGGCAAAGGAAGGAGTTCAGCTTCAGAAGGAGAACAAGACCCTTGCCACCATCACCTTCCAGAATTATTTCCGTATGTACCGCAAGCTTTCGGGTATGACGGGTACGGCGCTCACCGAGGAAAACGAATTTCGCGAGATCTATAACCTTGACGTTATTGAGATTCCCACCAACAAGCCCATGATCCGCATCGATCATCCCGATGCCGTTTATCGGAGCGTGAAGGGAAAATACAACGCGATCGTCGAAAAGGTGAAGCAATGTCACGCCAAGGGTCAGCCCGTTCTGGTCGGAACCATATCGATTGAAAAATCCGAGGAGCTTTCCATTCGTCTGCGCAATGCGGGAATCCCGCATACGGTGCTGAATGCGAAATACCACGCAAAGGAAGCCGAGATCGTCGCGCAGGCAGGTAAATTCGGTGCCGTCACCATTTCCACCAACATGGCAGGACGCGGAACCGACATCCTCTTGGGCGGCAACCCCGAGTTTATGGCAAAGGCAGATATGCGCTCCAAGGGCATTCCCGAGGAGCTGATCGCCCGTTGCAGCGGTATGACCGAGACCGATAACGAGGAGCTGATCGCGGCGCGGGAGATGTTCCGTGAGTTGGTTGAAAAATACAAAAAGCAGATCGAGCCCGAGGCAGAGAAGGTCAGAGCCGTTGGAGGCCTCTTCATTCTCGGAACCGAGCGTCACGAGAGCCGTCGAATCGACAACCAGTTGCGCGGACGTTCGGGACGTCAGGGAGACCCGGGTGAATCCAAGTTCTATATCTCCATGGAGGACGACTTGATGCGTCTCTTTGGTGCGGAGCGTTTGCTCGCGGTCGTTGACGCCATGAAGATGCCCGAGGATATGCCCATTGACGCCAAGCTTCTGTCCGATGCCATCGAGCGCGCGCAGAAGCGCATTGAGGATGCAAACTTCAAGAGAAGAAAGTACGTCCTCTCCTATGACGACGTGATGAATCAGCAGAGAAGCCTGATCTACAAGCAGAGACAGGACGTTCTCGACGGTGAGGATATTTCCGAGACCATTCGCAAGATGATCTCCACCACCATTGACGAGTACGTGAGATTCTTTACCGCGGAGGATGAGGCAGAGGATTGGAATCTGGAGGCGCTCCGCGCGCACTTCATGGGCTACCTCACGACCGAGGAGGATTTCCGTTATTCCGAGGAGGAGCTTTCCGCCTTGACACGGGAGGGCTTGATTGAATCTCTCAACGATCGTGCGATGAACCGCTACGAGGAAAAGGAGCAGCTCTTTGGATCCGAGGTCTTCCGCGAGGTGGAGCGTGCGATCCTGCTCAAGAGTGTGGACTCCTCCTGGATGGAGCACATCGACGTGATGGACGATCTCAAGGACACTGTCCGTCTGCAGGCGTATGCACAGCGCGACCCTGTAACCGAATATCGAATTCAGGGAGCGGATCTCTTTGACACGATGGTCAACGATATTCGACAGAATACCGTCCGTACCATTCTGTCCGTGGTGCCTCGTCAGCAGCCCATTCGCCGCGTGCAGGTTGCAAACCCCATCATGGCAGGGCTTTCGAACGGAGAGCCCAAGAAGGTGGTTGTTAAGAAGCATACACCCGCAGCATCGGCAAAGACCGCAGGCAGAAACGATCCTTGCCCCTGCGGCAGCGGAAAAAAGTATAAAAACTGCTGTATGAGATCCTCCTCTGAGGGATAATAGAGACGATAAAAGAGGTGAGTGAACGTGGGATTCGGATATCTTTTACTGGGATATTTGACGACCTTTCTCTTGAAGATGCTGGCGTCCGCCTTGGGCGTTGGCTCCTTGGCATTGCTGATCGGATATGTTTTGATGTGGACGGGACTGCGTAGCCTTCGTTTGTTCTGCCGCGCGTTTGAGTGGGCGGAGTGGGCGCTCTATCCCATGATGGCGACCGCGTTGTTTGGATTGTTTGTTGATCTTTCAAATCTGTTCCTTTGGAACCTTCCGTTCCTTGACGGCGTTTCGTCGGTGATGGTGTGGGTGGATTTTGCCCTAATTATGATCTATCACGCCGCGCTCCTTTCCGCGATCCGCGAGATCGGCGAGCAGGTAGAGCTGAAAAAGATCTCTGTGGCGGCGGTGCGGAACTCGATCATCGTGCTCCTCTACGCGGTGCTCTACATGATCTATTTCGTTCCCGTTTTTCCGGATGCCGTACGGGGATACCTTGCGCTTTCCATGACGCTTTTGAATATCGCGTGGATCTTTTGTAACCTTTGGCTGCTTCTCAACTGCACCAAGGATATTGTCAGAGAGGGGCAGGAGGATCCCGAACCCAAGCGATACAAGTGGGAGTTTCTTAACCGCATGGGCGATCAGTTTGAGGAAAATATGAAAAAAGCCGCAGACTCCAATCGCGATGCGATCGAGGAGCATCTGCGAAAAAAGCAGGAGCGCCGCGCAGGATCTGCGGAGACTTCCGCGAATAAGCAATCGAAAAAGAAAAAATGATTTTAGGAGAAGGAGGCCGTTACCGTATGAAAAAAGTGAATATGGGATTTTGGTTCTTCCTTCTTGGCGGATGCTTTTTGTTCAACCCCATTGTTGGAGTTCAGGACGTTTTGCCCGACGCCATCGGATACTTTTTGCTCCTTTTGGGCGGAGCGAGGCTTGCAGATCTCAATGACGATCTTGCAGAGGCGCAAAAGACGTTTCGCTCCATGCTTTGGGTCAGCCTTGGCCATCTTGCTTCCTCCCTCTTGGTTTCGAGATTCTTGCAAAAGACCGAAATGGAGATGAACCAATATGAGGAGCCTGTTTGGGTCTTGGTTTTCGCGTTTGTGTTTTTCGTCTTGGAGTTGTATTTTATGCTCCCCGGATGGAAGCTTTTCTTCAAGGGGCTTTCGGATCTTGCCGAGTATCACGGCGGGAGCGCGATCTTAACCGACGCAAGGGGACGCACGCGATGTGAGAGACTGATCGCAAAAACGCGTACCTTTATCGTCATCAAGGGACTTTTGACCGTATTGCCCGAGGCATCGGTGCTGACCACCTTTGCAAGTGAAGCAGAGAGCTCCGTGTTCTACTTTGACTGGTTTCCGTTTTTGTCGGCGTTTCGTTCTGTCGCAGTTCTTGTGGGACTGGTCATAGGGGGCATTTGGCTCTTTGCGTTCTGTCGGTTGATGCGAGGCGCTTTGGGGGACAAGCCTTGGCAAGCCTGCCTTGCAGATCGCTATAGCAAGGAGATTCTGCCCGACGTGGGATTGCTTTTGAACCGACGCGTGCACGATGCGTTTTCCTTCTTCAAGATCGGAATCGTATTTTCCATCAATCTTGCCGTGCAGTATCACGGGATTTTGCCCGATTGGATCTCGGTGGTCTTTTTCCTTTGCGGAGGACTTCTGCTTGGCGCACTTCTTGAGCGGGTCAAGCCATGCCTTGTCAGCGGAGGACTTTTGCTGATCGTTGGGATTTTTCGAACCTATCTCAATGAAGCATTTTTGAGGGATGAATGGACGCCCGAGGCGGCACTGGTCGTGCCCGACGTTGCAGATCGGTATTTGATGATCCGCATCTTCAGCTGGGCGGAGGCAGCCCTGACGCTTGTGTTCGTTTTGTTTGTGTTGCAGGCGTTGTTTGCAATGGCAAAGCAGCATACATCGGTCCGTTACGAGGAGGATCCCGATCTGTCGGAGCGGGCGACGGCGCGTCTGCATTCCGATCTTTGGCGGCGTTCTCTTTACACGCTGATCGCGTTTGGCGTTTCCTCGGTATCAAAAATTTTGGAGATCGAGCTTTGGCCTCTGCAGGAGTATAGCTGGATCTGGCTCGTGCAGACGGGCTGCTCCTTGGTTGCCGTGCTGTTCTTCTGTTCCTATTTGGATCAACTGGCGGAGGCGATCGCGGATCGCTATCCCGAAAAACGGCGCGTATAATTGGCGTCTATTTGAGCATACTGTTCTTGCAAAGCCGCGATCGCGGCAGTCTATTTGCAAAGGAGAACAGAAATGCAGAACAATCAGAACCAGAACAAGAATCAGAACCAGAATAATCAGAACCAGAACAAAAATCAGAATCAGAACAACCAGAATCAGAACAAGAATCAGAACCGTCAGGATCAGAACAAGGCGGAGAACAACCGCCGTGACGATGCCAGATAAATACTGTCTGACGCCCGCTGCGGCGGGTACATAAACAAGAAAAGGATGAAAGAAAGGGAGGGGAACAGATGTTTGAAATTGATCGGATACCCGAGAAGGTTCGAGAAGCCTTGTTACATATGATTTCCTCGCCCGTGTCTTTGAAATTAGCGGTTTTCTGCGACAAAAATATCGAGCAGGAATCGGCAGAGGTCTACTTGCTTGCCAATGATACCACGCTCTATTCGGTGTGCGGACGTCAAACGTCGGACGGAGCATCCTGGGAGGCGATTTCCCTTGATCGGATTTCGCTCGACACGTGTGAATCCTTCTTTGTTGAGGAGCAGCTTTCCACGGCAAGATTGCTTGCGCACGGGAAGGATGGTGCGCGGCTTGTGGCGTGCTTTTCAAACTCCTGCAAGGATTCTGTCTACGTGTTCGTCAAATATCTTCAAAAGCTTCTTCGGAGAGAGGATTTTGAGATTGATCCGGAGGATCGGCAAAGAGATAAGGTCTGTCCCAAGTGCGGAATGTACTATCCCGATCCCGCTAGACGCACCTGTCCCAACTGCATGGAGAAGGGCAAGATCCTTCGTCGGATGCTTTCCTTCTTCGGCGCTTACCGCGCGCGATTGATCTGGATGCTCTTGTCTCTCGCACTCCTCACTGCTATGAGTATTATCACGCCCTATTTTACAGGCGCGTTCTTCTATGACGATGTCTTGGATGCGGCAGGGGAGTTCTACGGGGATATCCTCTTTGCAATTGGACTTCTGCTGGCAACGAGAGTGCTCAATATGCTGGCGGGAATCGTCAATAACTACGTGACCTCCACCGTGGCGGCGGGAATGGTGTTCGATCTGAAAAAGACCATTTTCTCCTCCATCAAGCGTCTCTCTCTCGGATTCTTTACCGGAAGACAAACGGGAGGACTGATGACGCAGGTGAACGATGATTCCAACACCATCTACTCCTTTTTCTGCGATATTTTGCCGTATTTTGTTGTTAACATCGCAAAGATCGTGGTGTTAACCGTGCTCTTGTTCCTGATCGATCCGCTTCTGGCACTTTTGGCACTTGTAACGGTTCCTCTGTTTTTCTTGCTTATGAAGTCGGCGTACCGACGCGAGAAAAAGCTCCATGCGCAACGGTTCACGGGCGCGCGGCAGCTCAATTCCTTCCTCTCGGACATCCTGTCGGGAATGCGGATCGTAAAAGCATTTGCGCGAGAGCAGGACGAGATTACGCGCTTTGCCGATAAAAACGAAAAGCTGGCGGGAAGCGAGCACAGTCTGACCGTCTATCACAACTACGTCGGTCATTCCGCAGGAATGCTTCTTTATGCGGGAAATCTGATTGCATTTGCCGTTGGCGGATGGATGGTTATGACGGGCTACGTTGGAGCTTGGAGCATTCGGAATACGGCACTGACCTACGGTATGCTTGCAACCTTCCTCTCCTACATGAACATGATTTATACCCCCCTGCATTTCTTTGCAGACATGACGAATATGACGTCCGACTGTGTGAATGCGATGCAGAGACTGTTTGAGATCATGGATGCAGAGGCAGAGATCAAGGAATCCGAAACGGCACTCGCGCCGACCGATCTGGACGGTAGCGTGGAGTTTCGTGACGTTTCCTTCTCCTACACCAAGGGAAGGAGAATCATCGACGGTGTCAGCTTCTCCGTGCCTGCGGGAAAAATCCTTGGAATCGTCGGTCACACGGGAGCGGGAAAGAGCACGCTTGCAAATCTTTTGATGCGCCTGTACGATGTGCAGGACGGCGCGATTTACGTAGGCGGACACAATGTCAAGGATCTGAAATTTTCGACTCTGTATGACCATATTGCAATCGTTTCGCAGGAGACCTATCTGTTCATGGGGACGATTTTGGACAACATTCGCTATGCGCGTCCGGATGCCACCTTTGAGGAGGTGATCGAGGCGTCGAAATGCTCGGGCGCACACGATTTTATTATGCAGCTGCCCGATGCGTACCATACCAAGATCGGATTTGGATATCAGGATCTGTCGGGGGGAGAGCGTCAGAGAATTTCCATTGCCCGCGCGATCCTCAAGAATCCGAAGATTCTGATCCTTGACGAGGCGACCGCGGCGATGGATACGGCAACCGAGCGCAGGATCCAGGAGGCCATTTCCAAGCTGATCGAAGGAAAGACCACCATTATGATCGCGCATCGCCTGTCTACTTTGCGCGACGCAGACCGTTTGATCGTGATTGAGAGGGGAAAGGTCGCGGAGCAGGGAACTCACGCGGAGCTCTTGGAAAAAGAAAACGGAATCTACAAAAGACTGTACGATCTTCAAATGGAAGCGTTGAAAAACGCAGGAATCATTGAGTGAAGGAGGAGAGAATATGAGACAACCGCCAAATCATTGGATGCATTTCCATAGGGATGAAGGCAGGGGAGAGCGGCGCGAAGACCGCAGACCCGAACGGTCGCTCGCAGAGATTGCGGTTACGGTTTGGCTATCTCCCGAAAACGTCGCCTTTTCTCTTCGAAACGGTTTGCTTTATGCAACCGTGGATGGCAAGGAACGCCGTGTGACGCTTTTCCGTCAGTTCCCGTTTGATTTGCTTTGGGAATACATTTCTGTTCTCGACGAGGAAATGCGCGAGGTGGGAATCGTCAGAGACATTGCCGCATTTGATGAGAAAACGAGATCGCTGTTGGAAAATGAACTTAAAAAGCGCTATTATACCGTTACGGTGACTGCCATTCTTTCGGTCAAGGAGCGCTTTGGCTCTTCCTATTGGCAGGTACGGACGGATGAGGGGGTCGCGAAATTCACCCTGCGAGATACCATGAGAAGCATTTCCTCGGTTAACGGCAACCGCGTCTTTTTCACCGATGTGGACGGCAACCGCTATGAAATTCCCGATCTCTCTGCTCTGGATGCAAGGAGCAGAAGAAGCTTGGAGCTGTACATATGAGATTGAGAAAAGAGAAGAAGCCGTTATCTGCAAGAGATCGGTTGGGGAATCTGCTGCCCGAATCGGAATTGGCAGAGATTCGCTACGTCCTTTATACAGACCTCTCTACGGACGAGCCCAATGGCAAGCAGGAAACTCTGCTCTATTGCACGCAAAGCCATTTTGGCGTCTGTCGAAATGGGGAAAAGGTCGAGTGGCGACCTTTGGGGGACATTTGCGATCTCCGTTTGCAGAAGGGTGTTGGATGCGTTTCGGTTGAATACACCGATAAAACAAGCAAAGAGCCCAAGATTCTTGCAAGAGGCTCGGCAGAAAGAAAGAACGATGCGGCGGAGTTCGTAAAGAGCGTCAACAAAATACTCCGCAGTCAAGAAGCATCTTCACCCGCGTGGGAGAAGAAGGGAGGCAAGCCTCCTCGGATCAGTAAGAAAAAAGCGCTCCTCAGACTTGCAAAAATGTCAAGACCCGAGTGGAAGTTCCTTTCGGTTTCGGTGTTCTTTTTTGCCCTGACGACCGCGATCGGACTGCTGATTCCATACCTCAACCGCGTTTTGATTGATGATTATATCAAGAGCGATTCGACCGTCGGTGCACCGATTGCAACCTTTTTGTGGGGTTTTTTGGGCGTTGTAGCCTCTATCTTTGTTTTCAATTTGCTTCAACGCCTGATTTCTATGCTCCGAGGCTATTTTCTCTCGGTTGCGGGAAACCGCTTGATCGTGCGCCTGCGCGATATCGTTTTCCGCAAGATCCAGGAGCAATCGATCTCTGTGATCTTCTCGCAAACGTCGGGAGAGTTGATGAAGCGCGTGGACGGAGATACGATGCATATCAAAAATTTCATCACAGGACAACTGCCCTCTCTTGTGGAGCAGTCCCTGCTCCTTTTGTCGGTTGTCATCGTGCTTTTCTTCCAAAATTGGCGGCTGGCATTGATCGTTTTGCTTCCCGCCCCCTTGATCATGCTTGCGTTCAGAACTTTTTGGAGATGGATGCATAGGGTTTCGCGTCAGATCAGAGATCTCAATGCCAAGGAAAACGCGATCCTGCATGATATTTTCTCGGGAATCCGCGTGGTGAAATCCTACGGTATGGAGGAAAGAGAAGAGGGCAGATACCTCAGAGCCGCGGCAAGTGAGAAGACCGCACAGCTCCGACAAGAGCGCGTCTGGGCGTTTTTGATGCCTCTGCTTCAGTTTTTGATGGGGCTTGGGGAGTATGCGTTGTTGTTCTTTGCAGGCTGGCAGATTATAAACGAGGGAAGCATGACCATTGGTGAGCTTTCCCAGCTTTCCGCGTACGCGGCGATGATCTACTCACCCTTGGCAACGCTCTTGCGCGCACCGAGAATGTTCGTGCATATGCTGACCTCTCTTTCGGCGATCTTTGAGCTTTTGGATCAGCCTACTGACGTGGCAGACCAGCCTGATGCTAAGCGCCTTTCGGATATGAGGGGAGAAATCGTGTTGGATCACGTCTCGTTTGGATACGAGAACTCGGATGAGGTGCTTCACGATATCTCGCTCACCATTCAACCGGGTGAGTTTGTCGGATTGGTGGGACGGTCGGGCGTAGGAAAATCCACGCTGATCAATCTCATCATGAGAATGTATGACGTTGACGACGGCGCGATCTTGATTGACGGAACCGACGTTCGACAGATCGACCAGGCGAGCCTGCGCTCCCAGATGGGCGTTGTTCTGCAGGAGAATTTTCTCTTTTCGGGCACACTCTGGCAGAATTTGACCTATGCAAAGCCCAATGCGACCCGCGATGAGGTGATCAAAGCGGCAAAGGCGTCTGGGGTGCACGAGTTCGTTCTTCGGTTGCCCGACGGATATCAGACGGTGATCGGGGAGAAGGGGTACACCTTGTCCGGTGGCGAGCGTCAGCGCGTTGCGATCGCACGCGCGCTCTTGCACGATCCCAAGATCCTGATTTTGGATGAAGCGACATCTGCATTGGATACCGAGACCGAGAAACAGATTCAGGACGCCTTGGCGGTCCTCACAAAGGGGCGCACCACCATTGCCATCGCGCATCGGCTTTCCACGCTTCGGAATGCCACAAAGCTTGTGGTACTTGATAAGGGAAGAATCGCCGAGGTCGGCTCACACAATGCGCTCATGGAGCAAAAGGGAATCTATCACGGCCTTGTTATGGCGCAACGGGAAATGTCCCAGATTGATTGATATAAACAAAAGGGAAGCCTCAAGTGCAAAACGCACTTGAGGCTCCTTTTGAATCTTGATGTGAATCAGCCGTTGGTCTCATCCATCTCAATGGATGCGGTCACGATGAAGTTCTTCACCGACTGAATGATGTTCTCGCACTGGGGCTTGTTGTCGTAGGATTCGCCGATGAATGCAGGCGCAGAACCGAGATTCTTCAGCACGTAGCGGTAATGGCCGAACTTGTCGCGATCTACAAAGAAGTTGCCGACGTATGCCGCGCGTTTGAAGGATTCGATGCCCTTGCGGCAGGCGGATTCGCTTGCGTAGAAGCGGCTGGAGTAGAGGATCTGACCGTTGCTTGCCAGGAGATAGAAGCAGTATTCGTTCTGTTCGCGGCAGATCTCGAATTTGCCCTTCTTCTGTGCGCCGGCCTCTGCCTTTGCGATGGCGTTCCAGTCGATGTCATCGGCGGTCTTTTTGGTGACACGCGCCAACTCAAACGCCTTCAGCTCCTCCTTGGAGGGAGTGAAACGAATGATGTGGGCGTTGTTTGCAAAGTTGCGAACAGACTCTGCGCACTTCTGGCACTGCTCTCTGGTGGTATAATTTTCGCCGTAGTACTTGTTCGCCAGAATGAAGCGGTAGCGATTGTACTTGTCGACCTTGATATCAAACTCCTCGGTCGCGACAGTGCGCTTGAAGGTGTTCAGACCGTTGAGCGCGCCGAGCATGGATGTAAAGCTGGGGCTTTCAAAAAGGATCTGTCCGTTGTTTGCGATCAGATAGAAGTGGTAGCCGTCCACCTCAAGGCTGAATTCGTATTTTCCGACTGCCTTGGAGCCGTTTCTGAGAATCTCCTTTTCAGCCTCGCCGATCGCGTGCTCAAAAGCAAGTCGAATATCCTCTTCGGTCGCCTGTTGGAAGGGGCGAGCGGTGGTATAATAAATCGGCTTGGGCGCTTCTGCCTTGGCAGGGGACGCCTTTTTGGTGGCAGGAGCCGCCTTTGCAGCAGGTTTTGCGGCAGGCTTTGCAGCGGTTTTCTTGGCGGGGGCTTTTGCAGGAGCCTTTGCCTCGGGCGCTTTTGTAACGCCGGCCTTTGCCGTGGAGGTCTTTGCAGTCACCGTCTTTGCGGCAGGTGCTTTCTCGGTGGGTTTGGAGGTGGATTTTGCCGTCGTTTTCTTTGCGGCGGGTTCGGGTTGAACCACCAAGCCTGCAGGTGCCTTTGCGGGTGCTACTTTAATGGCGGTTTTTGCGGCAGGTGCCTTTTCCGTTGCTTTTGCTGTCTTGGAATCCGCCTTTTTTTCCTCTTCCTTTTTCTTGCCGTTAAACAAATTAAAGATTGCCATGATGTGCCTCCTGATTCGATCATATTTCTACCTTAATTGTAGCATACCGAGAGGAAAAAGTCAACAGCTTTTCAAAATTGTTTCCCCGTATTTTAAGGAAAAAGGGCGCGACCCGTTCTATGGAGTCGCGCCCGAATTTTTAATTAACCCATCATTTCTGCGGAAATGATGTCCAGAACCTTCTGATAGCATCCGCCGCATCCGGTAGAGCAGTTGGTAATGCTTTTGACCGCCTCAAAGAGCTTGAGAACGTCATCAAATTTCTCTTGGGAGTGAAGGGCAACAACGATATCGTTGTACGTCACCTGCTTGCAGTTGCAAACGATTGTGTTCTCCATATGATTCTCCAAATCGATGTCAATTATTTGCCGAAGTATCTTTCAAGAAGTCCTGCGAATGCGCGGCCGTGTCGAGCCTCGTCCTTTGCCATCTCGTGAACGGTGTCGTGGATCGCGTCAAGGTTGAGCTGCTTTGCCATTTTTGCAAGCTCGAACTTGCCTGCGGTTGCGCCGTTCTCTGCTGCTACGCGAACAGCGAGGTTCTTCTCGGTGGAGTCGCTCACGCACTCGCCCAGAAGCTCTGCAAACTTTGCTGCGTGCTCTGCTTCCTCAAGCGCTGCTTCCTTCCAGTAAAGTGCGATTTCGGGGTAGCCCTCTCTTGCGGCAACGCGGGACATTGCGAGGTACATACCAACCTCGGTGCATTCACCCTGGAAGTTTGCGCGAAGACCTTCAATGATTTCAGCAGGAGCATCCTTTGCGATGCCAACCACGTGCTCGGTTGCCCAAGTCATGCCGGTCTCGGTGATCTCCTCAAATTTTTCGCCGGGCGCCTTGCAAAGAGGGCATTGATCGGGTCTGACATCCGATTCTACGATTTCTCCGCAGATTGTGCATCTCCATTTTTTCATAGTTACGATCTCCTTATAAATGTTTTTTCTTTTTATTTTTCGTACTGGTTCGGTGACTCATTCACCTCAATTATTATATCATAAAATCATACGCCTGTCAACAAAAATAATTCTGAAATTTTAGACAGAAAAATCAAAATTGACCTTGACAGATCATGCTTTTTGGGGTAAAATTTAAGTAGAGATTCGACTATAAAAAGGAGGAGCGGACGGTGGATTCGTTTTCGTCAAAAAAGGCTTCCGTACAGATCGAGACGGGAAGCGTTTCTTTTTTTTGTTTCTTGCTTGTAACCGTAATTTTTGTCCTTGCGCTGGTCCCCATTTCGGTGTCCTGCGTCTATCATGAATCGCCTAAGTTGCTTCCTTATTCGGCACCTCAGGAGCCTGATACGGATGATCCGGCCGATCCGATTTTCGTGCCTGTGTTCACCCCCTCGTCGGTCGTGATCAAGCCGAGCGCCACTGCGCAGACGGTTGTTTTTGACATGGATGATAAGAGCCGGGTCGATTCCCGGTTTGCGGTTCTTCTCGACGCCGAGACGGGAGAGATCTTGGCGGGGAAGAATATGGACCAGAAATTTCATCCCGCCTCTATGACAAAGGTTATGACGTTGCTGGTGGCTTGTCAAAGATTGTCGGAGGATGATCTTAATAAAAAAATTAAACTTACGCAAGAAATATATGACTACGTTCATCCATCATCTGCGTCAGACGGGTATTATGATTCAGAATGCTATTGGAAAGATGTTTATATCGGGGATGATGGAACGGTACTTTCTCAATTGTACGGAATTGCTATGGAATCTTACGCGGACTGTACCATGATGATTGCATCCTATATCGTTGGTAAATCCCCTGCCGAAAATGAGGCACAGTTTGTTGAGTGGATGAATGAAGAAGTTCAAAAAATGGGATTGGAAAATACCCATTTTGATAATATCATCGGACACGAGGGGAATACCTACACAACTGCTTCTGATATGGCTGCAATCCTGATTCGGGCGTTAGAGTGTCCATTAATTACAGAACTTTTATCTGTAAAAGAGGCAAAGCACTTTTATATTGACAGCTATCTTCCGGACGGTTCATTTGATAAGCAATATAACATGTACTTTTATAGCACGTTGTTTAATATCAATCCCAGTACATCCAATCGTGAAAAGGTATACGAAAAGGATTATGGGAAATTCAAATTGAACAGTTTGGATTTTCAAGGCGGTAAAACAGGTGCTCTAAAAGTGGACGGAAAATGGACTTATTCGCTTGCCAGCTTTGCAACAAATGCGGATGGAAAAACGTACATTGTTGTAACGGGTGAAACAATTGTTGGGTCTTCTGTGCTTAAAGACGCAAAAACGCTATACGATACTTACGTAAAATAAATCAATCAAAGACCGCCCCTAACAAGCCGTTGGGGGCGGTCAAATTTATTGCGTTTTTTATTCGGATCTCAATGCCTCAACGGGATTCTTCTTTGCGGCGAAGCGAGAGGGGAGAAGTCCTGCGATGAGGGTCAGGAGCATACTGATCGTGACCAGAATGATCGCGCCGCCCACAGGCAGGATTGCCTTGAGGTTGGAGATTTCGGTGAAGTGGAAGAGGATCTTGTTAACGAGCTGATTGAGCAGCAGGGTCGATCCGATTCCGATGATACCCGCGACAAATCCGACGATCAGCGTCTCGGCGTTGAATACCCGTCCGACGTCGCGCTTGGATGCGCCGATCGCGCGCAGGATACCGATCTCCTTGGTGCGCTCCAGAACCGAAATATAGGTGATGATTCCGATCATGATGGAGGAAACCACCAGCGAGATTGCCACGAACGCAATCAGCACGTAGGTGATGGCGTTAAGCACCGTGGTGATGGAGGACATCAGGAGCTTCACGTAGTCGGTGTAGGAGATCTGCTTCTCCTCGGGCACCGAATCGTTGTATTCCTGAATCAGTTCTCCGATCCTATCCTTATCCTCAAAGGATGCCGAGTAGAGATAAATGGTCTTCGGCTTATCTTCGTTTACGTCTCCCAAAAGAGAGAGGTTATCGGCATACTTGGAGTCGGAATACCCCTTGGGGACGTTTTCGTTGTTGTAAAGCGTTTCAAGCTTTGACTGCTTGTCGGCAAGGTCTGCCTCGCCGTCTCCCTCGGCAGGGATCAGGAGCGCGAACATCTCCGCAGTGGTCATACTGCCGTAGGTGGACTCATTCAACTGCTTTTGCGCCATGCTCTGCGCGAGAAGTCCCAGCACCATAGTCTTCTTTTCGGGATCGTTCAGAATCGAGTCAGCGGGGTATCCCTCCATTCCGACTTCCTTAAGTGCCATAGTCACAAGAGGTGCCAGTTGCTCGTTGGTCATGGCATTCAACATGCCGTACTGAAGGGCAATTTGGTCATCCGAAGGAGTCAGCGTCAGCACGTTCATCAAAAACGCTTTGGCATCCTCTTCGCTGAGGTGAGAAAGATAGTTCTGAAGAACCGCGATCTTTTCCTCCAAGGTAATGACCTTGTCCTCGACCTTGAAGGGAAGTCCCGTGATCACGTCGGTGTCGGGGTTTTCCTTCTGAAGCTGAAGCAATTCGCTCGTTGCCGTGCGTTCAAGTGCTTCCTTTGCAAGCGCGGAGGTATAACCGATGCTACCGGTCAAAGATGTGGAGCTGACGCCCTCGCGCGGACGAACGATACCCACCACCTTCAGGGTAAACCCAATGTCTTCGTTGGAGTAGAGCTTTTCTCTGCCTTCGGGCGTTTTGCTCAGGTCAATGAAGGTTCCGTCAAGCTGTTTTTCATAGCATTCTGATGCAAGGATCAGGCGGAACTCCATTTGGCGGATGGTTTCATAGTCCCAGGATTTGCGGTTGGAGAGATCCACCTTTTCGCCGTTTGCAGCTGCCGCCATACCGGCGTTCATTTCTGCCTTGGTCCGAAGTCCGAGGGCATAGAGCGCGAGGTCGCTGATCTCGTTGTTCTTATCAACCACAAGCACCACTTCATTGGCGGCAGTAGGCCATCTGCCTCCCTCGTCAATGATCTCATACTGCTCATTGAGCACGTCGTTTACGAGCGTGTCGCGCTCCTGCTTATGAGGCGCGAGCATTTCCTGCCAGACCTCGAATCCACCCGTCATCATGCTGCTCATGCCGCTCATAGAGGAGCTTGTATTGCCCACGGAGCTCAGTCCGCTGAACAGCTCCATAACGTCGGATTTGACAACGGGTCCCTGCGTGTCGGAAATTTCATTTCCTTCGCGGACGAAGACGCTCCAGTTGAAGCTGTAGGCGTATTGGACTGCCGTGAGATATTCGTCAAAGGTGTCGGTTTCCTCCAGATACTTCTTGAAGGAGGTCAAGTCATTGGAGCTGGATTCAACCGATGCCAAAGAGTTTACGAGCTCGCCCAAGACGATGCTCTCGTACACCTTGTCAAGGGGATGTCCGGGACCCTCCTCGCTTTGTGTATCCATCAAGGTGGTGATCAGGGACGAAAGATCCACCGATTCTGCCTCGAGCTGAATGGGATATCCAGACAGCGTTTCTCGCTGAACCGAGTCAATGTACGCATTGACACCCGTGGAAACAGAGAGGATCAACGCGATGCCGATAATACCGATCGAGCCGGCAAAGGAGGTCATCAGCGTTCTTCCTTTTTTGGTCATGAGGTTGTTAAGGGAGAGGGAAAGCGCGGTGAAGAAGGACATGGAGCGCTTCTTTTTGAAGAAATGCTCCTCGTCGGGGATCTTCTGATTGCTTCCCAAAATGCCCTTAAAGAAGCCTCCGACGGCAGGGTAGTAGGGGTGGCTGTCGCTTCGCACCTTTCCGTCTACCAGCTTGATGATACGGTTGGAGTATCGTCTTGCCAGAGAGGGGTTGTGCGTGACCATGATGATGAGCTTTTTCTTGGAGATCTTACGAAGGATCTCCATGATCTGCACGCTGGTCTTGGTATCAAGCGCGCCGGTAGGCTCGTCTGCAAGCAGAATGTCCGGATCGTTGACCAGCGCTCTTGCGATGGCAACGCGTTGCATCTGACCGCCCGACATCTGATTAGGTTTCTTGCGAAGCTGATCTCCCAATCCCACCGTTTCGAGCGCTTCCTTGGCTCTGCGGCGGCGTTCTCTCTTGGAAACGCCCGAGAGCGTGAGCGCAAGCTCAACGTTGGCAAGGACCGTTTGGTGAGGGATCAGATTGTAGCTTTGGAATACAAATCCGATCGAGTGATTTCGATAGGTGTCCCAATCGCTGTCGCCGTATTCCTTTGTGGAAACGCCGTTGATGGTCAAGTCACCGTCGGTGTATTGGTCAAGACCGCCGATGATATTGAGCAGTGTGGTCTTGCCGCAGCCGGAGGGACCCAGAATCGAGACAAACTCGTGCTCTCGGAAGTCAATGCTGATTCCGTCAAGCGCCTGAACGGTGCTGTCTCCCGAGCTATACTGCTTGGTGATATTTTTTAGTGAAAGCAAGCTCTTTCCTCCTTTTTACCCATACAAAGGGGATCATATTTTTTCATTCTGCTTCAATCATAGCACACCAATTTGAATTGTGTGTGAACTTTAGAATGTTTTTTCTGAACATTTACGCCTCAAACTGGCTGTTATACAAGTGATAATAGAACCCCTGCTTTGCCAAGAGAGAATCGTGATTGCCTTGCTCTACGATCCGCCCGTCATTCATCACGAGAATGATATCCGCCGATTGGATCGTTGAGAGACGGTGCGCCACCAGAAAGGATGTTTTGCCCTCCATCAGCTTTGCGAAGGCGTTTTGAATCTTCAGCTCCATACGCGTGTCAATGGAGGAGGTCGCCTCGTCCAAGATCAGCATGGGCGGGGGAGCAAGCATGAGTCTTGCAATGCAGAGCAGCTGCTTCTGCCCCTGAGAAAGGGAGCCTCCGCCCTCTCCAAGCACCGTGTCGTAGCCGTTTGGCAGACGTCGAATGAAGGAATGCGCGTGCGATGCCTTGGCGGCGGCGATCATTTCCTCATCTGTGGCGTTCGGCTTTGCCATGCAGATGTTCTCGCGGATCGTTCCTGCGCGAAGCCAGGTGTCCTGCAAAACCATACCCCAGTTTGCTCTGAGGCTTTGTCTGGTGATCTCTCGAACATCGGTTCCACTCACTGCAATGCTACCGCTGTCAACGTCATAGAAGCGCATCAAGAGATTGATCACCGTGGTCTTTCCGCAACCGGTCGGGCCGACAATGGCGACGCGCTCTCCCGACTTGACCGCAAGATTCAGATCTTGGATCAGCTCGCGATCGGGGGAATAGGAGAAGGCAACGGCGGTCAGCGTAACGGTTCCGTCGGCGTGCTCCAAGACGCGCGCATCGGGGGCATCAGCCGGGATCTCGGCTTCGTCCAGAAAGACGAATACGCGTTCCGCACAGGCAAGTGCGTTTTGCAGCTCGGCAAACACGCCGGAGATCTCATTAAAGGGCTTGGTGTACTGATTTGCATAGGAGAGAAAACTGGTCAGACGGCCAACTGTAAATCGCGTAACGCCGTTCACGGGAATACAAAGCAATGCGCCCGTGAGTGCAACGCCGGCATAGACCAGATTGTTAACGAATCGGGTGGAGGGATTGGTCAGGGAGGAGAAGAAGGTTGCCTTCAGGGAACAAGACGCGAGTCTTTCGTTGATCTCGTCAAAGCGTTCGATCGCCTCATCCTCCTGTCCGAACGCGACCACCACGCGATGGTTGACGATATATTCGTCGATCATCGCAGTCTGCTCTGCGCGCGTGGTTGCCTGCAGGCGGAACATGGAGTGCGTACGGTTGGCAATAAAGGATGCAACAAAGAGCGAGAGCGGGGTGATCAGAATGACCACGAGTGCGATGGACGGTCGGATCAAAAGCATGATCACTAGCGTGCCGAGGATGGTCAGAACGCCCGTGAAGAACTGATTGAATCCCATCAGAAGTCCGTCCGAGAACTGATCCACGTCGTTCATCATACGGCTCAGGATTCCTCCCGACGGATGAGAATCGAGATAGGAAAGGGGAAGCTTCTGAATCTTCTGGAACGCATCTCGGCGCAGGCGGTAGACCAGGGCGTAGGACATACGGTTGTTGAGAACGTTCATGATCCATTGCGCCAAAGCCGACACAGCGGTTGACGCACCAATCAGAACTGCATACAGAATGATGTCATCGCGCAAGCCGCCTCTGCCGTTTTCAATCATGGCGTCAATGGCGTCACCAACCAGGAGGGGCACCGCAAGCGTGAGCAAAGAGCTGACGGCGGCGCAGAGTAGCGAGAGCGCGAGCAATGCGCGATGCTTGCCCAAAAGCGTCATGATGCGTTTGACGGTCGCACGGGTGTTTTTGCTTTCGGATTTGCGTAATTTCATGCACCCTCACCTCCTTTTTGGAATTGAGATTCATGAATTTCTTTATAAACGGGACAGGAGATAAGAAGCTCGTCGTGCGTGCCAAGCCCAACCGATTCGCCATCCTCCAGTACCAGAATCTGATCTGCATGGCGAATGGACGCCGTTCGTTGCGATACGATCAGGACGGCAGGGTGGTTCGGGAGCGCGCGGATTGCGCGGCGAAGTGCCGCGTCGGTCGCATAATCGAGCGCGGAGGAGGCGTCGTCAAGGATAAGAATATCCGCCCCGCGTACCAAGGCGCGCGCGATGGCAAGTCTCTGCCTCTGGCCGCCCGAGAAGTTGCGTCCGCCCGCTTCCACAGGGGCGTCCAAGGACCCCTCCTTTGCAGCGACAAACTCCTTTGCCTGCGCGGCGTCGAGTGCTGCCCACAGCTCCTCGTCCGAGGCATTTTCATTTCCCCAGAGGAGATTGGAACGAACAGTTCCCTGAAAGAGAACTGATTTTTGCGGAACGATGGCAATGCGCTCGTGGAGCCTGTTGGGATCCATTTCGCGGACGTCCTTGCCGTCAATGAGAACAGAACCGTCGGTCACGTCATAAAAACGCGCGATCAGATTGATCAGAGAGGTCTTTCCCGATCCGGTTGATCCGATGATTCCGACCGTTTTGCCGTGCTCAACGCAGAGATTGATTCCCGAAAGGGAAGGCTCCGCATTTCCGGCATAGGTCAGCTCCGCGTCGCGAAGCTCGATAGCATATGCAGAGGATCCATTGACGTTGGTGGGTTCTTTGATCTCCATACCCGTGGGGGAATCGAGAACGGCTTCTACACGCGATGCACACGCCAACGCCTTGTTGAGAGAAATGATGGTGTTTGCAAATTTCACAAGCTCGACCAGGATCTGCGAGAGGTAGTTGGTCAGGGCAAAGAGCTCGCCCTTGGTCATTCCGCCGTCCTCTACGCGGATCGCACCCGTGAGCAAGAGGACGATCAGTCCTCCGTTGACGACCAAGAGCGTAATGGGATTGAGCAACGCGGAGATCTTTCCAACGTGATTTTGAATGTAATTGTGATCGGTGTTCGCGGCATTGAAGCGATCGATCTCCTCGGATTCCTTGCGGAAGGCGCGGATGACGCGCACGCCGTTGAGATTTTCGCGCGTTACGGTCGTGACGCGGTCAAGGTTCTGCTGAACCCTTTTGTAAAGCGGAACGCAAGCCATCATAACGGCAAATACGATCACCGCCAGAAGCGGAATGACGATCACGAAGATCCACGCGTTTTTTGGAGAAACGACGAACGCCATGAGCATCGAGCCGAAGACGATAATGGGAGAGCGCAGAAGAAGTCGGAGGGTGAGATTCACGCCCGACTGAATTTGGTTGATGTCGGCGGTCAGACGGGTGATCAAGGTCGAGGTGCCGATCTTGTCGGTCTGCTCATAGGTGAAGCCCTGAATGTGCGAAAAGAGGGCGCTTCGCAGGTCCGAGCTGAATCCAACCGCTGCCTTTGCGGCAAAAAATTGCGCGGTAAAGGAGCAGGCAAGTCCAACCAGTGCAAGCATCACCAAGAGGCCGCAGCTCATCCAGATCAGGGAGCGATCGTCCTCCACGATCCCAAGACGGATGCCCTCGTCGATCATGTTTTTTACCACAAAGGGCACCAAAAGATCAAACCCTGCTTCCAATAGCTTGAAAAGCGGGCTGATGATGCATTCCTTTTTGTACGGTGAGAGATAGGGAAGAAGTTTTTTCATAAAACAGGTGGATTCCTTTCCCAAATTTTATCATAAGTCGGAGGCCAAGCGGTC
>JAZSBE010000059.1:0-50836 GCA_045602215.1 Eubacteriales bacterium
AAGGTTCCTGAGGAGGGCATTAACTGGTGCATCTTCCGTGAGAATACCGAGGGCGGCTACGCAGTTGGCTCCTCCGGCTTCAACGTTACCGAGGACCTTGCGGTTGACTTTACCGTTACCACCAAGCAGGGCTCGGACAGAATCGCGAGAATCGCGTACGATTATGCCAGAAAGAACGGAATACTGAAGGACAGCGAAAAGAATCTCAGCGGAGAGGACGTTCGCGAGGGACTTTGTGCGATAGTTTCGGTCAAGCTGACAAACGCGCAGTTTGAGGGACAGACAAAGGGAAAGCTGGGAAACAGCGAGATGAGAACCTTCGTATACAAGATGGTCAGCGAAAAGCTGGCTGACTATCTGGAGGAAAATCCCGGCGTCGGTAAGGCAATTCTTGAAAAGGCTCTGGCGGCATACCGTGCAAGAGAGGCCGCAAGAAAGGCAAGAGAGGCAACGCGCCGCAAGGGACTCTTGGAGGGCTCTACCCTTCCCGGAAAGCTTGCGGACTGTCAGGAAAAGAATGCGGAGTTCACCGAGCTCTACCTCGTAGAGGGAGATTCGGCAGGAGGCTCTGCAAAGCAAGGAAGAAATTCTCGCTTCCAGGCAATCCTTCCCCTTCGCGGTAAGGTTCTTAACGTAGAGAAAACCAGACTGGATAAGGTGTATTCCAACCAGTCGCTGATCCCGATCATTCAGGCATTGGGATGCGGAATCGGTGAGGAATTTGACCCTGCAAAGCTCCGTTACGGCAAGATCATCATCATGGCCGACGCGGACGTGGACGGTTCTCATATCCGAATCCTGCTTCTGACCTTCCTGTTCCGTCATATGAAAAAGCTCATTGAGGACGGACACGTGTATTTCGCACAGCCCCCGCTCTATAAGATCTATCGCAAGGGATCCAAGGCGGGATCCGAGAGATACGCCTACACCGAAGAGGAAAGAATTGCGATCGTGGAGGAGATGGGAGGAAACAACATCGAGGCTGACCGCTACAAGGGTCTTGGAGAAATGGACCCCGAGCAGCTTTGGGAGACCACGATGGATCCTGCAACCCGTACCATTCTTCGTGTGACGATCGAGGACGCCATCGCCTGCGACGAGATGTTTTCTCTGCTCATGGGAGATAAGGTTGAACCCCGCCGTCAATTCATTGAGCAAAACGCAAAATTTGCTGAAAATCTCGATATCTAAATTTTTTTGATAGGAGATCCTTCGGGAAGGAGGTGTACCCATGAGAATTTTTCAGAATAAATTTTTTATCGTGTGTCTTTGCGTAGCGATCGCGGTTGCGGGTATCACCTCTACCTTTGCCCTCATGGGATACCGATCGCTTTCAAGAAATATCGTCGGAACTCTGGCGACTCCCTTTCGGTTGTTGGCAACGAGCGTAACCAATGCAGTCGAAGGGTTTGGAAAGTATTTCTCCTCCATCGACGAATTGACCGAGCAAAACGAGTCACTCAAGCAGGAAAATGCCGCACTCAAGGAGCAGCTCAGTCAGTCGGGTCTGGTGGAGAAGGAAAACGATCGCCTCAGAGACTATCTGTCCATGAAGACGGAGTATCCTTCCTTCTCCTTTGAGGAGGGCATGGTGATCGGACGCGAGGCGTCAAACTACGTAACGGTCCTCACCCTCAACCGCGGATCCATCCACGGGATAGAGGAGAATATGCCCGTTGTGACCAAGGAAGGGATCGTAGGGTGTGTGAGTGAGGTTGGACTGACGTGGTGCAAGGTCTCCACCATTCTGGAGACGGCTCGCTCGGTTGGTGTGTATCTCCCGAGAAACGGAGCGAGCGGAATCCTCAGTGGAGACTATAGCATGAAGGTTGATGGCCTGTGTAAATTGACCTTTGTGGAGGTCGATGCAAAGAATGCAGACGTTCAGCCTGGAGACGCCGTTTATTCCAGCGGAATGGGAAGCGTGTATCCCCCCGATATGAAGGTGGGAGAGATCGTTTCTGTGGAGATCGACAATGTCAGCAGAACGCTGATCGCCTCGGTCAGACCTACCGTCAATTTTTCAGAGCCGGATCATATGATGATTATAACCGGCTATCAGAAGTAAAGCCATGGCACAGAGATTGATATTCGGAAGGCTCTCGCAAAATCGCGCCAGAGCACTCAAATTCGTCCTTACAGAGACGATCCTGTTTCTTGCGGTCATCTTACTGCAAACTACCCTCTTTGCCCGTATAAGGCTTTTTGGAGCGGTTCCTGACCTGTGCTTTATAACGCTGATCCTGATTTCCTATTTTTGCGGTAAGGAAGTGGGCGCGATCACGGGAATTGCTGCAGGCTTTGCCGTGGATGCCTTGGGATCGGTCGGAATTTCCCTTCTGCCTGTGTTGTACCTGTTTTGCGGATATCTGTTTGGGTATTTTACCAGAGCGATCTACCCAAAACGGTATCTGTCCTATCTGATCGTATTGGCGGCGGCGATCCCCGTAAAAATGGTGATCACCTTTGTCTATATCTGTATCAACTATCAAACGATCCACCTACTGGAAATCATGGGACGTATTTTATTGCCGGAGGCGGCGGCCACTGCTCTTTTTGCAACCGTCCTTTATTTTCCGGTAAGAAGGATTTGTGTATTTATGAATCGGTGAGTTCGTTTTTCTCGCCGATGAAGCTATATTTCAACGAATAAAGAAACTTAAAGACTTGGAGAAAAAAAGTGGAAGACAAGAACAAGAACATTGACAAAGAGCAGGAGCTTGCGCTGTTTGAAAATCAAAAAATTGTTGACGTCGGAATGGAAAAAGAGGTTAAAAAATCTTTTATCGAGTATTCCATGTCTGTTATCATTTCGCGCGCGCTTCCCGACGTGCGCGACGGAATGAAGCCGGGTCAGCGTAGAATCCTCTATGCAATGTATGAGGACGGCCTGGTGCATTCCAAGCCCTTCAGAAAGTCTGCAACGACGGTCGGTAACGTGCTCGGCCGCTATCATCCTCACGGAGACGCTGCCGTTTACGGAACGATGGTTCGTATGGCGCAGCCCTTCTCTCTGCGCTATCCCTTGGTAGAGGGACACGGAAACTTCGGTTCGGTTGACGGAGACGGCGCGGCTGCTTACCGTTACACCGAGTCAAGACTGGATAAGCTCTCTGACGAGATGATCAGAGATCTCGATAAGAACGTGGTTCCCATGGTTCCCAACTTTGATAACCGCCTTCTCGAGCCCCAGGTCCTTCCCTCTCGCTTCCCGAACCTCCTCGTCAACGGTGGTATGGGAATTGCGGTCGGTATGGCAACGAATATTCCTCCCCACAACCTTGGAGAGGTTATTGACGCCACCATCTACCGCATGGATCACCCCGAGTGCGGAGTGGATGAGCTGATGGAATACATCAAGGGCCCCGACTTCCCCACGCACGCCATCATTTACGGTGTCAACGGCATCAAGCAGGCGTATCTGACGGGTAAGGGTCACATCATGGTTCGTTCCCGTTCCGTGATCGAGGAGGATCACCGCCGCATCATTTTCACCGAGATCCCCTACGGTGTCAACAAGAGTATGCTTTGCGAATCCATCGCAAACTGTGTCAAGGAGAAGAAGATCGAGGGAATCACCGAGCTGCGCGACGAGTCGGGCAGAGACGGTATGAGAATCGTGGTGGAATACCGCCGCGATGCAAATCCGCAGATTCTGCTCAATCAGCTTTATAAATACACCCAGCTGCAGGATACCTTTGCGATCAATATGCTTGCGATCGTGAACAACGAGCCCAAGGTTCTGAGTCTTACACAGATCCTCGATCACTACGTTGCACATCAGGAGCAGGTGATCGTTCGCCGCACCCAGTTTGATCTGGATAAGGCAAAGGCGAAGGCTCACATTTACGAGGGCTACAAGATCGCGCTCGATAACATCGACGAGATCGTGCAGATCATGAAGACCTCCAAGTCCATTCCTGAGTCCAAGCTGACCTTGATGGAGAGATTCGGTCTGAGCGAGGCGCAGTCTCAGGCGATCGTGGAAATGACGCTTGGTAAGCTGACGGGTATGGAAAGAGACAAGATCGAGGACGAGCTGCTTCGTCTCCACAACCTCATTCGCGATCTCGAGGCGATTCTTGCGGATCCCGAAAGAGTCCGTCAGATCATCAAGGACGAGATGACGGTGATCCGCGACAAGTATGCCGATGAACGCCGCACCGAGATCGTTCAGGCAGAGCACGAGATCATTCTGGAGGATTTGATCGAAAGACACAGCTGCGTGATTACCCTCACGCACGCAGGATATATCAAGCGCTTGCCCGCAGACACCTACTCCGCGCAGAACCGCGGCGGCAGAGGTATCATCGGTATGGCGACCAAGGAAGAGGACTTTATTGAGAACGTGATCGCCGTAAACAGCCATTCCTATCTGATGATGTTTACCAACACGGGTAAGGTTCAGTGCCGCAAGGCATACCTCATTCCCGAGGCGAGCCGTACCTCCAAGGGACAGAATCTCGTCAACATTCTCGAGCTTCTCCCCGAGGAAAAGGTCACCTCCTGCATCAGCGTTCAGGACTTCGAGGAAGGCAAGTACCTTACGATGGTGACCCGCAAGGGTGTCATCAAGCGTACGCCTCTGACTGATTTTGAGTATCAGCGCAAGGGCGGAAAGATCGCAATTAACCTTGACGAGGGCGACGAGCTTCTCTTCGTCCGTTGCACCGACGGCGACAGCGAGCTGCTCATCACCACCAGAAACGGTCAGGCGGTTCGATTCATCGAGTCCGAGGCACGCGTGATGGGAAGAACCGCGCGCGGCGTCAGAGGAATCTCCCTGCGCGACGGTGACGAGGTTGTAGGCGTTGCAGTCGTTGAAGAAGGCAAGGATCTGATCTGCGTGACCGAAAAAGGCTTTGGAAAGCGTTGCCCGTTTGACGAGTTCCGTGTGATGAAGCACCGCGGCGGATACGGCGTAACCTGCTACAACATTACCGACAAGAGCGGATTGCTCACGGGTGTTGCGTCTGTTGACGACAACGACGATCTGATGCTCATTACCGACTCGGGAACGATTATTCGTACACCTGTGAGCGGAATTCCCTCCCGTTCCAGAAGCGCCGGCGGTGTTATCGTGATGCGTCTCGGTGAAAATCAGACGCTCGTGAACTTCACCAAGGTTGCTCGCGAGGAGGAATCGGATGAAGAGGTGTCGGAGGAAGTTTCCGAAGCACCCGATCAGGAATAATCCCTTCCAAAGTGCAAAAATATGAAAAAGATTTATCAGATTTTAACGGTAGTTCTCATTTTGGCGAGCGTGTTGATCGGCTGCACAGGATGCGCCGGTCGCGCTCCCAAATTGGAACAGATCTACGATCGCGTGGTTACCTTGATTGAGGCGTCCTACGAGATCAACGAGATCTTCTATGGAAACGGACTTCCCTACTGTGATCGCAATCTTCCGGTTTATGAGACCCTGTACAGCGATTACACCAAGCTCGGATACGTGGAGGATTATCACATCGTAAGCGAGCAAGCCAAATATCACACCGTTGAGGAGATCAAGCAGGCGGCAGGCAAGGTTTACAGCTCTGCTCTGCTGGAATCCGCTGTTTACCCCGGTATTTTTGACGGATTGATGCAAAGCACGCCCGGCGCTACCTCCAAGTATTTGCCTGCGAGGTATATTCAGGATAATACCGATCTGTTTATTCTGATCGAGGAAGAAGGAGCGTATCATCCGACTCCTCTGATCTATGATTATGCTTCTATGAAGATCATCCGCCCGAGCAACGGGCAGCGTGTATCCATTTCGATCAACGCGTGGGAGGAAGATAAGCCCGACCGTGTGATGGAAATGAAATTGTTCCTCGTGAAGGAAAACGATGTATGGCTTTTGGATAAGCTGACGGTTTGATGATAAGAAAAAAGAGACTGACTGAAATGCAAAACACATTTCAGTCAGTCTCTTTTTTATGGAGAAAATACACCCCCTCAAAGCGAGGGGGTGTAGAAAACGGTATTAGTTCTGCTCGGGAGCGGTCTCAACCTGAGCGTCAGCAGCAACTGCCTCAGCCTCGGACGCGAGAACCACGTAGCCTGCGCTCTTCTTCATGAGTCCTGCATCTACCATTTCATCAATGGTCATGCGCTCAACGCGGTAGTCTACGTTCTCAGCCTCAACCTTTACAAGCTCAAGCTGCTCGCCGCAAAGCTTCTCGATCAGCTCGAGTGCGTGCTTGAACTTTCTCTCGCCCTTGATCTTCATGAGCGTGGGAGTGGTTGCATACTTTCTCTTTGCAGATACGTCTACAACGCTGTACTTGGTCTCTGCGAACTGTGCAGGATCAAGAGCCAGGTAGAGATACAGGGTCTTGGACTTCGCATCCATCTTTGCAACGTGTGCTCTGCCCTTGTTGAATGCCTCATAGTTCCAGCTCAGACGGCTCTTCACGCCCTTGAAGGTGAGAAGTGCATTCTTAAGCTCGGAGTAGTAGTCCTGAACGTTGCCCTGAGACTGTGCGAGCTTGGACTGGAAGCTCTTCTTGTAGCGGTAAACGATCTTGATCTCACCGCGAGCCTCGCGATCCAGCATTGCCTGATATGCCTCGGCATCATCCTTTACGTCAACGAAGGTGGAAGGATCAACGTTTGCGCCGAATCCAAAGGATGCGTCTTCCTCAACCATGCTGACTGCTTCAACAGCATCGTCGTCGGAGTCATCATTGTCATCGGCCTCAACTGCCTCTTCAGCAGCTTCCTCGACAACTTCCTCAGCGGCAGCCTCAACGACCTCTTCGGCAGCCTCCTCGACAACTTCTTCAGCAGCTTCAACAACTTCTTCTGCAGGTGCTTCCTCAACTACTTCTTCAGCAGCCTCGACAACCTCTTCTGCAACTTCTTCAGCTACTTCCTCAGCAGCGGTTTCAACAACCTCTTCTGCAACCTCCTCGACAACTTCTTCGGAAACTGCAGGTTCCTCATCCAGAACGATTTCTGCTGCTTCTTCAACAACAGCCTGGATGCTTTCCTCAACTGCCTCCTCCAGAGCGGCCTCGTCAACCACTTCGGATTCCTCGGTCTCGTTTTCGATGCTTTCGGCAATCTCAGCCAGAGTTTCTTCAACTACAGCATCTGCATCGACTTCCTCCGTCTCCTCAGCCTCAACAGCCTCAGCCTCGGGAAGCTCACCAATGGTATCGATGACAGTAGCGGGAGCCTCTCTCGTCTCAAGAATGCGGCGGAGGTAGAGACCAACGTAGCACATCATAACGAGAATTGCGATTACCAGAACGATAATCAGGAGAATACCCCAAACGGTCTGGAAGAAGGGAGCGTGGTAGGTAGGAGCGATTACGAAGGTAGCTTCGCCTGCAAAGCCATCAACCTGATAGAAGCCGTCGCCCAGAAGAACGGTGTAGCCCTTGGATGCATCGGTTGCGGTGGTCAGGGTTCCGGTAGCTGCTTCGTATACGCACAGGGTCTCAACACCGAGTGTTTCGATGCGGGATCCGAACACGCTCTCAGTCAACGGAATGTAGAGGGTAAAGGTCTCGCCGGCCTTTGCGCCGTTGATCTTTACGTTGTAAACCATGTTGTACTTGTTCTTGGTGATCTTGGGGAATCCCTCGAGTGCGGTGATCTCTGCGGTCACGCCGTCGGAGAATCCGTCGGGGCTGCTCAAAATCACGTCGCCAACCTTGTTGCCTTCCTCGTCATAAACGGGGAATACCTTCTCTCCGCAGAGAACGCGAAGAGTAGCGGTGAGCGTTTCAACAGACTTTCCTTCTGCATTTACGAAGGAATAGTTTCCGGAGGTGGGGAGAACTGCCTCAACGGTAGCCTCGCCAAAGGTAAAGCCTGCGAACTCTGCGCCGTTAACCTTGTAGGTGATCTGATTCAGAACGCTTGCGGGAATGTTGGTTCCCTGAACAGAGATGGAGTAAACGTTCTTGCCGTCACCGATCACGGTGGAGTCAGGCATGGAAACGGTAACCTGAAGGGGCGCGATCGTTACGTTCTCGATGTACACAACACCGGTCTTGAACTCGTAGTTTCCTGCGTAAGCATCAAGAATGGTTGCCGCGATTCTGTAGGTTCCCGCATTGCCGTTCGCCCAGTTCTCAGCATCAGCTGCGTCTGCAGCGGTAAGCTTGAAAACGTTGAGGTCGGTGTTTGCGTATGCCTTAAGGGTAACCTCGCTGCCGTAAGTCCAGTTTTTGGAACCTACCCAAGTAACGTTCTCAATGAGAACCTTATCAACCGTAACGTCAACGGTGGGAACAACGTAGTTGGCGCTGTTGGTCGTTGCAATGCCGGTCTTCTCATAGGTGCCTGCATTCAGCAGACCGAGGTTCGCGTTTACGGTAACGGTAACGGTTTCGCCGTTCACGCCGTTCACAGTCTCAGTCTTATTCAGCGTAATGCCGTTGGGGTTGTATGTAGTAGAGCACTCGTATTCCAGTTCAACGGGAGTGATCATCGCGTTGAAGGAAACGGGGCGTGCCCAGTACAGCCATGCGTCCTCACCAATGAGCTCGATCGTAACTACGATCTTGGTTGCTGCATTCACGTCCTTGCTGTCAAAAGCAGCGTTGGAGAACTTGACGGATACGTCGTGACCTGCCTGAATTCCGTCAGCAGCGGTCAGAGCAAGGACTCCGTTTTGCTTCAGTGCAATTGCAGCCGAGCCGTCGTACTCCTTGGAAAATGTTCCGTTTGCATAAGCGAGGTCCGTGACCTCAGCAAACTGATCTGCTGTGATGACCAGCTCTGTTTGACCGCCATCTGCCGAAACGACAGCCGTAAGTCCAATCATCGTGACGACGAGCATCAGAAGGACTGCGGTGATCGTGAGCAATGCCGATCTGTTTTGTTGTTTTGTGCGTTGACCTTTCATTACAACATCAACCTTTCTTGTGTTTTATTTCTCGGCGACAATGCCGAAAATGAATAATAATATCCTTTTACATTATATCATAAAGAAAATGCCTTGTCAACAGAATTTGTAATTTTCAAACCTATTTTTTTGAAAAAAATTTGCTTTTTTTTACGCCTACGGTATGAATTTGTCGGTGTTTTAACGCTCAAAAAACGACCGCCTCGAAAAAGGGTGTTTTTTTATCGTTAAAAACACGAAAAAAGGGGCGTTTTAGCTGATGTGCGTAGCGGTTTGCTCCAGAGAATTACGCCGACGTTCTCTCTTTCGCTCGGCAATCGTTTTGCCCGTCATGACGACCTCAGCAGCAAGAAAGGAGCCGCAGAATAGGAGCGCGCGGCGTATTCTTCTCTGCATGTATTCGTTTTCCACGCAGATTTTGATCTTTTCTTCCCTTTTTTTCAGACCGAACGCGGCAAATCCGAGTCGCTTGACGGAATGAGGGAGTGTGACTTCATGCAGGCTTCGATTCCCTGCAAAGCAGAATGCGCCGATCTCGGTGCAACCCAATTCAACCTTGACAGTTTCCAGTCTGGAGCAGCCAAAAAACGCTACGTGTCTTAATTTCTTGACGTTTGTCGGTACGTCCAATTGGCGCAGCGCGGTGCAATTTTGATAGGCGTATGCAGAAATTTCGCTCACGGACGCGGGAATTTGAGCCGCTTGGAGCGAAATACAGTCGAAAAATGCGCCCTTTGGAATCGTCGTGATCCCATTTCCAAGGGAGACGTCCTTCAAATTCCAACAGTCTGCAAAGGCAAATTGCCCCAGTCGGGTCACTTCATCAGGGACTTCAACCGAGGTCAGGGAGCGACAGCTTCGGAATGCTTCGTCGCCGATTTTTTGAAGGTTGTTTCCAAAGCTGAAATTCTCCAGAGCATAGCAATTTTGGAAGGCGTTATTTCCAATAGTTACAACACAGGTATCGTTTTTTACGCCTTTGAGGCGGTAACAATCCGAAAAAGACGCGGTAGAAATGCCAACACTGCCATCCTTGTCAATTTCCACGGTTTGCAGATGACGGCATTTTGAAAATGCCTGCGCCTTGATGGCAGAGAGTGCTTTTGGAAGTCGAACGGTTTCGAGCCTTCTGTTTTTGCAGAATGCGTGCGGCCCGATTGCAATGGCGTTCTCCTCGGACAGGTCCACGTCTTCCACGCTGCGTTTGCATTTGATCAGTTGATAATTCCGATTTATCATGGTTATTTCAGATCCTCGATCGGTTTTGTAAAGAGCTTTGCTTCAAGACAGGTGTTCCCTTCTTCGTCAACGGTGCGGAAAAAATGCTCCTCGCCAAGGTCGCTGCGATAGACCGACAGATTCCGCCCGTAAGCCGCCTCGTGAAGATAGGAAAGGGAGAAGCCGGTTACCTCTCTTGAGGTGATTTCGTCTGTGAAATCGCAGAGCATATCGGGGTAATGGGTGTTGTTCATATGACCGTTGTAGTCAAGATCGGAGTATACGATCCGGCGCGTTCCGACCAGAGGCATTTCCCCGATCGCGGGAACGCGGAACCGAATGGGCAGAGACAGAGACAGGGGATCTTCTCCCGCAAAGGGGTATTCAAACTGCTCCTGACGGACCAGCTTTTGACTCGAAAGATCCATCAACGCCCACACGGTAAATGCTTCGGCGACAGTTTCTGCTCCCCTCAAAATTCTGAAGCAACGGTTGAAGCTCAAGCCCTTTCCCTCGCAGATCCAGGTCTCTACGTCAATTTCATCATATGCGTGCAGCTGATGATAAATACAAACCGAGACACGGCTGAGTAAAAAACCAAGTCCCTTCTCATCGCGAAGCTTATCGAGATCCATATTGGAATCGTGCAAATGCAGATTTGCCGTTTCCTGCATATAAACCAGCAATTGTGAGGGACGCAGGCGTCGGTTGGCGTCGGTATCATGCCATTTTACGGTGTAATGTGCGCGATAGATCAAGATTGATTTCCTCCAAATTTTCATTTGCATACATAAGTTTTCAACAAGCGCGCTTTCCTACGTTGCCTTCGCAATGAGGGGAGTTTTTCTGCGTATTTGCAGGGCGTATGGCGATTTTAGGCTATTTTGACTGCGCAAAGGGGGTCATAAATCCTGCAAACATCTGCTTTTTTAACAGCGTCTCTTGTTGAAAACACGGGAATGTGAAAACGGGGGAAAACCTTTCTCTCAAAAAGTTTTCCCCCTTGCGCTCATTCAACGATTTCGTCGAATGATTTCATTTTTATTTTCCGCTTTTTAGTGATGCGGGGAGAAATCAGTTCTCCTCGTCGGTTGTCTCGGTAGCGGGTTCCTCGACAACTACTTCTTCGGTAGCTACCTCTTCAGCAACCACTTCTTCAGCAACCACTTCTTCAGCGACTGCCTCAGCAACTACTTCGGCTACTACTTCAGCAACTACATCTTCAGCAACTGCCTCTTCAGCGACTGCTTCCTCGGCAACTGCCTCCTCGGCAACTGCTTCCTCAGCAACTACTTCTTCAGCAACTGCTTCCTCAGCAATTGCTTCGTCAACAGCAACTTCCTCGTATGCTGCAACTGCCTCGTCATCGCCCTCGGTTGCTTCCTCGACGGTCTCCTCGGATTCAGCCTCAGCGGTCTCCTCGGTGTTCTCGATGTCCTCGGGGTTGTTCATTCCGAACTCCTCGTAGTCAACCTCGCCCTTCTTGGTGGTTCCCTGTCCGATCCAAAGAACGACTGCGGAAACTGCCAGACAAGCGTTGAAGAACATGCTTACGATCCAGGTGATGAAGCGGAGCATGAAGTTGGGCTTCAGCTTCTCGTTGATGTAGAGGTTGTAGAACAGAGCAATCAGGCCGATCAGAACGATCAGAGCGATCAGGATCCACAGCCAGAGCAGGCTTGCCTTCTCTTCTTCTACTTCATAGGTGTTGAACTGATAGCTCTCAACGGATACGGTCTCGATTGCGTAGGTGATCGCAAGGCCTTCCTTTGCCGTGAAGGTGTAGGTCAGGGTCTTGGAGCCGTCTGCATTGATTACGTAGGAAGAAAGCTTGCTAGCGTTGGGCTGTGCCTTCAGAGCCTGATTCTTGCCCAGCGTTACGTTGTAGCTTACGATACTTCCGTCTACAGCGGTGAACTGCTCACCGTTGATGGTGTAGGTTACCATAGCGGCACCTACCACAACCATAACGTCGGATGCAGGCATCGTGATCTTGCCGTCTGTTCCAACAGCGATGTCAGACCAGTCGGTCATGTTCTTGTAGGTTACAACCTTTCCGGGAGCCAAGGTGTAGCTATAGAGGCTACCGGGAGTCAGGGTTGCGAGAACGGCGCCGGTTGCGTCGATGACGTTGTACGTAAGGGTCTCGGGCTGAGATACGGTGGGCGCAATTGCAACCAGGTTGACGTACATATAAACGTCTCCGTTTGCGCTCGTCTCAACTCTCTTCCAACGGTTGGTCTCGTCAACCTTGTATCCTGCGGGAAGCTGATTGTTGGGGTTTGCGAGCCAAGCGTCCAGTGCGGCGTTTGCCTCGAACTCGGTGTTGTAAATCGTGCCGAAAACATCATAGTAGGTGTTTGCTGCGGGCGTCTCAACGGTGCACACGATCACGATTGCGTTTGCAGGCATATTGATCGTGGAGTTGAATACGTTGGTGCCGTTGTAGAGCGCGTTAACGATCTTTGCGCCGGCCGTGAAGGCGGGAAGTGCGGGACGAACGGTTACAACTGCTCCTGCGGGAACGTATGCAACGATCGCGGTAGCATCGTTTGTAAAGGAGATCTTATACTCATACTCGTTTACAACGATGTAATCAGAGAAGTGCGTGGTCTTAAAGACAACATTTGCGCCCTCGGTAACAACCTCGAAGGTCTCTTCGGAGATTGCGTTATCTACAATCTGATATACGCTGGTCTTACCGTCGGCGATCTCAGACAGTGCATCTGCATCGGGAACGGTTACTTCGTAGTCTCCGATGAGAGCCTCGCCGTCAACCTCAACGCTGAACTGTTCAACGCGGTCGGGCGTGTAGGTGTATGCACCTGCTACTGCGCTATTCACCGCAGTATTCTCGGTGCTGAAGTTGTAGGAAACGACCAGAATTCCTTCGGTCTTTTCGGACAGTGCTGCTACCATATCCTCTGCCATCTTGATCTTCAGGCCCTTGTTGTTTGCAAAGGTCAGAGTCTTTGCGGACTTGAGGAGGTATGCGTTTTCAAGATTGATGGTAATGGTAAATGCTTCGCTGTTAGCGGTGATGGTCCAGTTGCCCTCAGCGTCAATGGTCAGCATGCCGCCGTCGATGAAGCCGCGAACTGCATAGAGCTCTACGTCGCCGTCGATCGCGTCAACGCGAACGCCGTCCTCGGTTACCCAGAACTCAAAGTCTTCACCGGGATGATAGTAATCCGCAGGGTTCAGACCGTTGGGAAGGAACATAACCTTGTCTGCCGTTCCGTCGTTGTTCATAAAGGTCACGCCGGAGAGGCCTCTCATGGTCAGAGAGAAGTTCACACCGAAGTTTACGGTGGAGGTGGGCAGGAAGTCCTTGATGAGAGTTGCGATCTCATCGCCTACGTTTACGTAGCTGAGCAGGAGATTGAGTGCCTTCTCGGACCAAACGCCGAGGTTGACGTCCATGCTGTGGTCGCCGATCTCAAACTTACCGTTGCCTACGTATGCGTCCGCAATAGAATTGTCAAGCAGATTGTAGAGCTGGTCGGGAATGATCGTCTGTGCAAGCTTGCCCCAATCGGAGTTTGCAACGTAGTCGGGGTTGAGTGCTGCGAGAGCGTAATCCTTTACGCGCTCAAAGATGTTCTTGTGCGCCAGTGCGCGCTCAGCAACCTCTTCTACGAAGTGATCGTAGATCTCGTTTGCAGTGTTGGACTGCAGGAATGCCTGAAGATTGTAGCCGATGTGTGCTGCCAGATAGTTGGAAACAGCCTCTACAAGCTCAGCATCCTTGTATTTATTCAGGATCGAGTTGAAGCTGAGATCGCCTGCATACATAGCGACGTAGCCGCCAACGTAAGGAATCTTCTCCAGCTTACCGATGAGATCCTTCTCGTCAACATATGCAGTACCCTTGTCCAGATGCTTCATGATGTCGACCTTGACTCTTGCGGAAATTGCGTTTACAACCTTCTCAAAGGTGAAGCGAGGCAGACCGTCTGCGATCTCGTCGAGGATCTTGTTCAGATCCTGGATATTCTCAAGTCTGTAGTTCAGGCCGAGAGTTGCCTGGATCTTCTCCAGAACCAGCTCTACCTGAGCGATGTTCATAATGGTGGTATAGAGGTCTTCGATGTCAACCTTCTCTGCAAGAGCGATGATCTGCTCGAGCGTGAGGTTCTGAATTGCTGCGATCAGCTCCTCGCCGGTCGCGTCGCCAAGACCAAGGATCTCGTCCTTGATGGAATCGCCCTTGTCAGACTCCAGGAACTTTGCAAATGCTCTGGTGATGATCTCGGGCATGGTGATGTCCACGTACAGAACGTTTCCTTTATTATATACGGCGATGTACTCGGAGAGCATGCTTGCCAGCTTGCGGAAGTTGGTCAGATCGCCTTCAAGAACAACCTCAACGTTGATGTCCTTGTCGAACTCTCTGTACTCAACCTGGAGATTGAAGGAGAAGATTTTGCCGTCCTCGTACTCTGCCCACTCGGTCAAGCTGGGAATCAGAGAAGCGATTGCTCTTGCGGTGTTCTCCAGATTAAAGGAGAGGAACTCGTCGTCTCCGCCAACGGCAACATCATAGCCGTTAATGGAGATCAGCTTGGTGTTGAGCGCATAATCCAACAAAACAACCTCAAGAACTGCCTTGAGCTGTTCCTTGGATACGAGAGCCTTTGCGTCGTCTGCAAGAACGCTGATCAGATTGCGAACGCCAACCAGCTTTGCGATCTCATAATAATCTCCGGCGTCGAGTGCATCAACATTTACAACGGCGGTGATATCATTAACCCCTGCAAACACCATGTCGAGCTTGATGATGTTGAAGTACAGCGCCTCAATTGCAGCCCACAGCATTTCCTCGGTGACATACTCGAAGCTTTCCTCGTCGGTCGGGTCATAGGTGAACTCTGCATAATTCTCACTACAATACTGGAGAACCGCATACATATCCAACTCGCCGTCGAAATAGGAATTCTTTTCATCGTCGGGGACGGACTTCAAAAAATCAACAACAACCGATTTGTTCAGTGCGTCGCCCGGCAAAGTCAGAGCAAAGTCGATCAGATCCTCTTGCTCAACAACAAGAAGAAGCTCACCCATAACCTTGCTGAGTGTTTCAGGATCGGTGTTTTCCACCAAAGCCTGGAATATGCCATCAACGGGAACCAGCTCCAAAAGGTCTGCCTTGGTGAGGGTATCTGCCTCTGAGCGATCAATCGCGTCCTTGAGCAGAGCTACCAGCGCCTCGAGGGACTTTTCGCCCTTCAGCGCCGCAACCAGAGCGTTGGCATCCAGCTTCAGCGTGACGGTGCCGTCCTTTCCGGTTCCGGGAACTGCGACAACAGACGCAGCGCCGCCGTTTCCGCCGTCATTTCCGGCGGGCTCTGCCGCAAACACCGCTACGGGGACAACCGACAGCAGCATGACCAGCGACAGGATCACGGCAAGTAGTTTGTGGAATGTTTTCATAACAAAACCTCGCTTTGTTTAGAATTTTGCTTTCCGTAAGAAGTTTTTTCAGCGTTGTCGGCGCGCAATTCACCGATGCCAAATCGATCTAATTTCCGGAAAAGGGTATAGTACACCCATACATATTATATCTTATCATTAGATTCTTGTTTTGTCAAGGGTTTTTTGCGATTTTATTCCGTAAAAAACAAAGATTTTTATGGATTTTTTGGGCTTTTATCCCTTTTTCTCGCATTGACCGTTTTTCGATGAAAACAGCGTGTCTTATTTTGGTTAAAACATAGAACGAGAATCATTCCAAAAAGTCGAAATAGAAGCAAAATTGATGGTTTATGTGATTGAGTAAAAAACGGGTGAAAGCGACGCGGCTTTCACCCGAAAATATTAGCTGAACAATGTGATCAATCCGTCCGCAAGCCCCAAAAGCGAGGGAAGCACGCGGAAAACGGCTGCTCCTGCAGCAACACAGATGACGGTGATCAGAATGACGTGGAGCGGGCTTGATCCTTTGCTTTGGAAACGGAACTCTGCCCGATATTTTGTCTCCTCGGGAATATAGAATCGAGCAGACAGAAAGTCAATGGGCGTGTCCGCGTTTTCCGGCGGCTCGGCAAGCGAGGTAACCTTCGAAAGCGCGCCGCCGTTTTTCAGCTCTCTGCGAATCGTTGGGTCGCAGAAGAATCCGCATTCGCGGAGCGTAATGGCGGTTTCGGGGGAAAGGCACTCTCTCTTGAGCAGCTCGCGCACAAATTTTCCTTGTACAGCCCTCGTATAGTAGGTTGCGATCGATGCCAGAATCATGCCGATGATCAGACCAAGGACGACGTTTTTGATGTTGTTCCCTGCTCTCTCGGTCAGCGAAAAGTGATCATAGGTGGTGGGGCTGATGTGGAAAACCTGCGTATCCAGAAGGGTCAGCAACTCTTTTATCATGGAAGATTGATACCAATTTACGGTCTTATCCCAAATGTTTGCTCCGGATAATGCATAAATCTTTGAAAAAAGCACCAAACCTCCTCCTTTCAAAAACAATCAAAGGATTGCTTATTTTTTGATAACGTCCAGACCGATATACTTGCGGAGCACCTCGGGAACGGTTACGCTGCCGTCGGCGTTCTGATTCTGCTCAACCAGCGCGGGGAAAATGCGGCTGGTTGCAAGGCCGGAGCCGTTGAGCGTGTGGACAAACTCGGTCTTTCCGTTTGCGCGTCTGACTCTCATCATGCCGCGGCGTGCCTGATAGTCGCGTGCGTTGGAAACGGAGGAAACCTCTTTGTAGCCGTTCATGGAGGGGATGTTGATCTCAATATCGTAGGTTCTTGCCATGGATGCGGAGCAGTCCTCTGCTGCAAGCTTTACAGTGCGGAAATGGAATCCAAGTCCGCGCACCAAACCCTCTGCGTTCGCAACCAGCTCCTCAAACGCCTCGTCGCTCTTCTCGGGGAGAGTGTACTGAACCATCTCTACCTTGTTGAACTGGTGGCCTCTCACCATTCCGCGCTCGTCTGCGCGGTAGGAGCCTGCCTCGCGGCGGAAGCAGGGGGTGTAGCTGATATATTTCTTGGGCAGATCTGCCTCGGTCAGAATCTCGTCTCTGTGGAGAGATACCAAAGCGGTTTCGGCAGTGGGGAGCATAAAGCGGCGACGCTCGTCCTCTGCCGCCTCGAGCCAGTACACCTCGTCCTGGAATTTGGGGAACTGGCCTGCGGTCAGTCCGCACTCATATCCAAGCATGTGAGGCACGAGCATCAGCTGATAATCGTTGCCGAGGTGATAGTCGATGAAATAGTTCAGGATCGCCCATTCCAGACGCGCGCCAAGACCGGAATAGATCCAGAAGCCGTTTCCGGAAAGCTTTGCGCCTCTCTTGTAGTCGATCAGACCGAGATCGGTGCAGAGATCAACGTGATTCTTAGGCTCAAAGTCGAATTTTCTGGGTTCTCCGAAGTAACGAAGGGGCTCGTTGTTCTCTTTTCCGCCTTCCTTCAGGTCAAAATCGGGGAGATTGGGGAGCCCGAGCAGGAAGGAGGTGAGCTGTGTCTCGATCTCCTTGAGCTTGTCATCGTTCTCCTTGACCTTTGCGCCGATCGCTTTCATTTCGGCAAAAATGGGCGCAACGTCCTTGCCTTCTTTCTTGTACTGCGGGATCAATTTGTTTGTTTTGTTCTGATCTGCCTTGAGTGTTTCGGTCTCGCCGATCAGGGCTCTGCGCTCTGCATCGAGCCGCAGAATGTTTTCGATGTCCTCTTTGGCATCCTTGCCCTTCTTTGCGAGGCGGGCGACCACCTCGTCGGGCTTTTCCTTGATATATTTAATGTCAATCACGGTTTTCTCTCCTGTTTTTAGTCTTCTTTGAAGAAATCTGCGCCGCAAATTGCCTTCAAAAGTGCTTCGAGGTCATCGTCATCTGCGTAAGCAAGCTCAACAACCTTCTTTTTTGCGGTCTTTAAGATGCGGACCTTGCGACCGAGGTGCGTTACCGCGCGGTGCTCCAGATCCTTCATGTGCGCTTTCTTTTGGATTTCGATATTCGATTCGTCCTGAACGGATTCCTCCGGAACATAGTTGAACAGACGAACGGTTTTCTCAACGTCGCGAACGGAAAGCTCTTTTTCAATGATTTTCTGTGCCAGATCGATCATACGATCCTCGTTTTTGAGTCCGAGCAGCGCACGCGCGTGTCCTGCAGAGAGTTTTCCCTCTTTTACAAGCGCTAATACGTCGTCAGGAAGATCCAAAAGACGAAGGAGGTTTGCGATTGCCACGCGGCTCTTGCCAACCTGCTTTGCGACCTGCTCCTGCGTCAGATGGAAACGGTCGATCAGTGCTTCGTATGCCATTGCTTCTTCGATGGGGTTCAGGTTTTCGCGCTGAACATTCTCGATGACTGCAATTTGTGCGGCTTTGAGCTCGTCTCCTTCCAAAATAACGGCGGGGATTTCATTTAGACCTGCCATTTTTGCAGCTCTCCAACGTCTCTCTCCTGCCAAAATCTCATAGGTTCCCTTCAAAAAGGCACTTTCGCGCACGACAATCGGCTGCAAAACGCCAAATTCCGCGATGGAATCTGCCAATGCTTCCAATGGCTCTCTTTCAAACACCTTTCTCGGCTGATTGCTTCTCGGCTCGATGTCGGAAAGGCGGATTGAGGATGCGGCGTTGGTTCTGTCGCTTGCCAGAACGTTATCGTCGAGCAAAGAATAGAAGTCTCTGCCCAGCCCACTTCTTGGTTTTGCCATAATTACTTCCTTTCTTTATAATGCTCTCAGATTCGCTCTGCCAGCTCTTTTGCGACGTTCATGTACTCAACTGCGCCCTTGGAACGCTTTTCGTGGTAATAAACGGGTGCGCCAAAGCCGGGAGCCTCAGAAACCTTGACGTTTCTGGAGATCGTCGTCTCAAACAGGCGGTCGTCATAGTGCTTTCTAAGCTCGTTGATGACCTGGAGGGACAGCAACAGGCGGCTGTTGTGCATGGTAATCAGGATTCCTGTCACCTTCAGATCCTTGTTATAGTGCTGTTTGATGCGGCTGATGGTAAACATCAGCTGAGAAAGTCCCTCCAATGCGAAAAATTCGCACTGCATGGGGATCACAACGCCATCGCTGGCGGTCATTGCGTTGACGGTCAGCATTCCTAAGGAGGGTGGACAGTCAATGATGACGTAATCGTAGTCGTTGCGGAGTGTCTCCAGCTTCTTGCTCATCACGTATTCGCCGTTTTCCATGTCTCCCAGCTCGTACTCGGCGCGTGCAAGCGTCGTGTGCGTGGGAATAATGGACAAATTGTCATAATTTGTGGGGATTACAACCTCCTTGGGCGAAATATCGGAAGTCAGCATCTCATAGGCGGTCGCCTTGAGGTTTTTCTTCATGATTCCGACGCCGCTAGTTGCATTTCCCTGCGGGTCGAGGTCAATTAATAGCACCTTATAACCCAAAATACCCAAAGAGGCTGCGATATTTACCGCAGAAGTGGTCTTTCCAACGCCGCCTTTTTGGTTTGCAAATGAAATAATCTTTCCCATAAAGATCCCTTTCTGTCATATCAGGCGCAGTTGCGCCTCGTTTCAATTGATATTATATCATGTTTGCAGAGCAAATGCAAGAGGTTGCCCTGATTTTTTTGTCAAATATCTTTGCGTTTCACGTGAAACAAAAAACCGTTTGATTCTTGGCGGAACCAAACGGGGCATTTTCTTGTTTCCTGTGTTTCACGTGAAACGTCAAAGCGGTTTCTTGGAGATCACGGAGTAATTGCGGGGATATGTCGAGGGGGTCGGTTTGATTTTTTCTACCAGCAGAATAGCTCTCGCTTCGTCTCCTGTTGCTGCCTTCAAGAATAGATTGTTGCAGATCGGCGAGGGCTTTCCGCCCAAGACGGGAATTGCGCGCATAGATTCCGATAGCTCGACCTCTCCTTGCGCACCCTTCAACGCGACCATGCGACCACCGATTTTGACAAAAGGAAGCGTTAATTCGATCAAAACCGGCATTCGTGCCATTGCGCGGCTGGTGACAATGTCGAAGGACTCGCGGAATTTTCTCAATTCGGGAGCTTCTGCTCGCGCGCAGATTGCTGTAACGTTGGTCAAACTCAGCGTTTCTGCTGCCTTTTGAACAAAATTGATCTTTTTCTGCGTGCTATCGACTGCGGTGATCTTCAGGTCGGGTCTCGCGATGGCGAGGGGGATGGTTGGGAATCCTCCGCCGCATCCGACGTCGAGTACGGTTGCGCCTTGCGGAAAATGCGCTTCGGGAAGCAAACAGTCAGCGAAATGCTTGGAGATCATATCGGGAATCTCGCGGATTGCGGTGAGATTTGTGTGACTGTTTTCTTCTATCAAGAGCGTTGTGAAGTCATAAAACGTTTGGATCGTTTGCTTCTCACAAAACTTTTCCAAGCCGTTTTGCTTAAATATTTTGCAAAATTCTGCGGAAAAGGCATCAAAATTCAACATTTGGGATCCTTTCTATCGGAATTCAACGAATTTTCAGATAAATCATGAGCACCGAGATGTCGGCGGGGTTTACGCCGCTGATTCTGGATGCTTGCGCAAGGGTCAAGGGGCGGATCTTGTCGAGCTTCTGCGCCGCTTCGATGCGGAGTCCGCGAATGGAAAGATAATCAATGTCCTCGGGGAGCCTCTTTTCCTCGAGCTTTTCCTGCCTTGCAACATCTGCGAGCTGTCTTGCAGCGTAGCCTGCGTATTTGATGTCATATTCCACCGTCATTTGCTCGTTAAGAGGTAAATCGGGGCGTTTGGGATCCAATTCTTCCAATTCTTTATAGGTGATGCCGGGGCGTCTGAGGAGATCTGCCAAGGTTGCGCCCGATTTCAGCTCGGTCTCTCCTTTGGCGATCAAAAAGCTATTTGCCTGCTTGGGAGAGACAACGGTTGCCTCCAAACGCGCCTTTTCCTGCTCCTGACGCTCTTTTTTTGCTAAAAATCGCTGATAACGCGCTTCATCGATCAATCCAACCTCGTATCCGATGGGGGTGAGGCGAAGATCGGTGTTGTCTTGTCGGAGGAGCAAGCGGTATTCCGAACGGGAGGTCATCATGCGGTAAGGCTCGTTCGTGCCCTTTGTGACGAGATCGTCGATCAGAGTTCCGATGTAACCCGACGAGCGCGCAAGTGTGATGGGAGGCTTTCCTTGAATCCTTCGCGCGGCGTTGATGCCGGCGACAAGTCCCTGTCCTGCGGCTTCCTCGTAGCCCGACGTGCCGTTGAACTGTCCGGCACCAAACAGACCGACGATGTTCTTGAACTCGAGCGTCGCGTTCATCTGCGTGGGATCGGCGCAATCGTACTCGATGGCGTAGGCGTAGCGCATAATCGCGGCGTTTTCAAAGCCGTTGAGCGATGCAAGCATCTTTCTCTGCACGTCGAGGGGAAGGGAAGTGGAGAAGCCTTGAATATACATTTCCTCGGTATCTGCGCCCATTGGCTCGACGAAGAGCTGATGTCGCTCTTTATCGGCGAAACGAACAAGCTTGTCCTCGATGGACGGGCAGTAGCGAGGACCTGTGCCGTGGATCTTTCCCGAATACATTGCACTCCGCGTGATGTTTTCGCGAATAATGCGGTGTGTTTCTGCATTTGTGTAAACGATATGGCAAGAGATTTGATTTACATCTTCCATATATTGCCAGTCTGTAAGGGCGCTATAGGGAATAATGGGGGATTCTCCGGGTTGTTCTTCCAGCTTGGAAAAATCAATCGTAGAGCGTTTGACCCTTGCGGGTGTTCCTGTCTTGAAGCGCAAAAGCTTCACGCCTGCCTCGACAAGAGAGGCACTCAGCCCCTTTGCAGGGAGGAGTCCGTCGGGCCCTGCTTCATAGCTGGTGTTCCCGACAAAAATTGCGCTTTCAAGATATGTGCCGGTTGCGACGATGACGCAATCACAGACCCATTCCTCGCCGAGCTTTGTGGTGACAGAGCAGACTTTTCTGGTGGATTCATCAATGGAAACGGTGTTGAGCGAGACGATTTCGGCCTGGATCAGACGGAGGTTTTCGGTCTTTTCCAGCACGCTTTTCATGATCGACTGATATTTTTTGCGGTCTGCCTGAATGCGTTTGCTCTGCACCGCCGCGCCCTTTCCGAGATTCAGCGTGCGCGATTGCAGGGTCACAAGGTCTGCAACTCGTCCCATTTCGCCACCCAGTGCGTCAATTTCATAGACCAGATGCCCCTTTGCAGTCCCGCCGATGGAGGGGTTGCAAGGGAGGTTGGCGATGGAATCGAGAGACATGGTGAACAAAACGGTGTCAACCCCCATGCGGGCAGAGGCAAGCGCGGCTTCGATTCCCGCGTGTCCCGCTCCGATGACGGCGACAGAGGTTTTACATGGATTGCATGAATCTGACATACGGCTACTCCTGAATAGACAAAAATTGCTGTCTTGATCGTTTGACAAAGGAAAACAAATTCCTTTGTCAGGGCATACTTGTATCCTATTATACACCATATAGACGTATATTTCAAGTTTTTTTGAAAATGTGGGGAATAAAATCTCGTCAACGGCTGCTCTCAAAAAATGAACCCCGACAGATTGGTGAGGCCTGTCGGAGCTGTTTGATAAATTGGGATTTTACGATAAGACCTCTTGCTCTTTTGCAACAAAATAAACTTCTTGCACGGCCGCAAGGGTCGCAAGCGCACATATTGTCGCAACGCTGTAGGTAGTTTTTACAAAAGTCAGCGTGGGCGGCAAAAGGAACAACGCAAGTCCCGTGATTTTATTGAACATGCTATGTATGGATATGAGGCTTTTCTTGGCGATAAAGACGAACGTAAGATTCAATATCTTCGTAAGCGCTATCAGCGCGATCCACACCCATAGCCATGCGGGTATGTGCAAAAGGGGTAGTATTTTGATAGAGCATACGAGCACAAATACAAAGTCGGAGACGGTATCAAGTCTTGCTCCGAACCCACTGACCGATCCCGTCTTTCTCGCCACAGTGCCGTCAATCATATCTGTAAGTCCGCAAAGCAGGTAGAGTATATAAAACCATGCCGATGATAGGGGGATAAACAGAAGAGGCAGACTGAATACAATGCGCGAACCCGTGATGATGTTTGCGATGTGTTTCTTCATAAGTTGAAAATTACTGAATCCACCATTCGGGAGTAATCTCACCTAATTTGATCGTGCGCCCCGTAGCGTAGTCGAGCATAATTTCAATATCGTGATATTTACCTGCCATCATTTGTACCATAAGTTCACGGCAAGCACCGCAAGGCGCACCGTTGGAACCGTCGGGAAGGATACACAAGACCTTATCAATTTCTTGCTCACCGTTCGTAATCATGTTAAAAATTGCGTTTCTCTCTGCACAAATTCCCAACGTAGAGCAAGTGTCAATACATACACCCGTATAGATTTTACCCGATTTTGACCGTACGGCGGCAGAAACCTCTCCGCAAGTCACGTACTCGGATATCCTACGCTCATTTCGTACGGCTTTTGCCGCTTCGTACATTTCAGTCCATATCTTATCCATAATTGCCTCGTTAAATTTGTCAAATATAATATTTACCGTCTGCGGTTTGATGAATGATTTTTGTTTCCACTAACTTATCTGTCATGCGCTGAAATCCACTAGGATTGATTACGCCTGCTTCTGCCAACGTTTTAGCCGTTTCTTGGGAAGTCGCTCCGCACGCCTTCAACTTTTTGATAATTACGTTTCTTCTGATGAGTGGGATTGGCGGAAAGAATGCCATCGTATGATCCTCCTGTCAAATTCTTCTTTTACACTTTAATCAATGATACTCAAACTCAAAATCACCATCCACACATTTGCCTACCGATTCAAGAATCACGTAGATTGTTTTTTCGTAATCGTATTTATCATCAAGTGTGATCGTTTCATCGTAGGATTCTCCGCCCTTAACCGTACGGAGCAATTCTTTTTCGGCATCAACACCGATATAAATATTCATCTCACCTTCGGCAAGACTTGCCTCAAAATCCAGAGTACGGTCATCGACTCCGTCCCCTCTTAATTTGAAATTATATGTTCCCTTAAAGGTGTGAAATTCCATACTCGCTTCATCGCCGTGACAAGATGTGATCAAAATAGTTGCAGAATAATTCCTGACATATCCCCCGCAGCTACAGATCGTAACGAGTGTCAGCATCAGTGCCAATGCAAAACAAATCTTTTTCATACTCATACTCCTCTTTTTATCAAATTTTTATTTTCGTCATCCATCACTGCACATACCGTTTTGGGTGCTGCACCTTCATTATAACACAAATCGGCAGAGAACGCAACGTCTCTGCCGATTTTAAGGAATGTTTTATTGGATTCAATCAGACCTTGGGGAGCTTGTCGAGGTTTGCCCGGATCTCCTCATCGCTGGGGATATAGTCGGTCATGACGCCGTCATGGAATTTCTCATAGGACATCATATCAAAGTAACCTGTGCCGGTCAGACCGAAGAGAATGGTCTTTTCCTCGCCCGTTTCCTTGCACCTCAGCGCCTCGTCGATGGCGATCTTGATGGCGTGGGAGCTCTCGGGGGCGGGAAGGATTCCTTCCACGCGCGCAAAGGTCTCAGCCGCCTCGAATACCGAGGTCTGGGGAACGGTGACAGCCTCCAGAAGTCCGTCGTGACGGAGCTGGGAGAGAATGGGGTTCATGCCGTGGTAACGCAGTCCGCCCGCGTGAGTCGCCGCAGGCATAAAGCCACTGCCGAGGGTGTACATCTTTGCAAGAGGGCAAACCTTACCCGTGTCGCAATAATCGTATGCGTAAACGCCTCTGGAAAGGCTGGGGCAGGATGCAGGCTCAACGGCGATGAAGCGGTAGTCTGCCTCGCCTCTGATCTTTTCACCCATAAAGGGGGCGATCAGTCCGCCGAGGTTGGAGCCGCCGCCCGCGCATCCGATGATGAGATCGGGCTTGATGCCGTACTTATCCATTGCCGCCTTGGTTTCGAGACCGATGACGGTCTGGTGGAGCATGACTTGATTGAGCACGCTGCCGAGGACGTAGCGGTAGCCCTCCAGGCTCTCCGCCTTTTCAACCGCCTCGGAAATGGCGCAGCCCAGGCTTCCGTTGGTGCCGGGATGCTCGGCAAGGATCTTTCTTCCCACCTCGGTCTCCATCGAGGGGGAGGGGGTGACCGACGCGCCGTAGGTTCTCATGACCTCGCGGCGGAAGGGCTTTTGCTCATAGGAGCATTTCACCATATAAACCTTGCAGTCAAGTCCGAGATACGCGCAAGCCATCGAGAGTGCCGTACCCCACTGACCTGCTCCCGTCTCGGTGGTCACACCCTTGAGTCCCTGCTTCTTTGCGTAGTATGCCTGCGCGATTGCAGAATTGAGCTTGTGGCTTCCGCTGGTGTTGCTTCCCTCAAACTTGTAGTAGATCTTTGCGGGGGTCTGCAGCTTTTCCTCCAGACAGTACGCACGAACCAAGGGGGAGGGACGGTACATTTTATAGAAGCTGGTGATCTCCTCGGGAATGTCAAAATAAGCGGTGGTGTCGTCCAGCTCCTGCGCGATCAGCTCGTCACAGAACACAGGGGAGAGCTCCTCTCTGGTCATGGGCTCCAGCGTCTCGGGATTGAGAAGGGGAGCGGGCTTATTTTTCATATCTGCGCGAAGGTTATACCAAGCCTTTGGCATCTCGTCCTCTTCCAGATAAATTTTGTAGGGGATTTTTTTGTTTTCCATTGTAGTTTCCTTTCTGTTCGCTTGGAACTGCGATCTTTGCGCATAACAGAAAAAAGACAAACCCCCGCCCCAATACGGGGCAGGGGTTGAAATTCCTGCGGTACCACCCGAATTGCAATTTGAATAACTTGCATTCTCCTTGCGCATACCATAATATGCGGCGCCGTGGATAACGGGAGCGCGCCCCGTCGAAGCCTACTGGTCGAAAAAGACGTTCGGTTCGCCCTCAAAAGCCCATTCACAACCGCGTTTTCGCCACAATCCCACCGCCTGTGACTCTCTGCACAAAACCTCTCGGTTGCTACTCCGCTTTCTCGTCGGTTTTAATCTTTTTAACAGTATATCCTCTTTTTCGCCGTTTGTCAAGGGATTTTATAAAGATTGGGAGAAAAAAGGGGCGTTTTTTACATCAAAGGACTTTTGGGAAAGAGGAAGATATGAAAATTTTGATGCTGATCGACCGCATGGAGAGTGGGGGAGCGGAGACGCACGTGGAGGCACTTGCCGACGCACTGCGTGAGTGCGGGGATCGGGTGGAGGTGTTTTCGGCGGGTGGCAGGATTGCCGATCGGATGGAAAGACGGGGGATCGTACAACGCAGGATTTTGCCCATCGGAAGATCTCCTTGGAGATTCCTTTTGGCAAGACGTGCGCTGAAAAAACTGGTGGGGAGAGGGGAGTATGACATTCTCCACGCCCACACCCGAACGATGGCGCTTTTGGTGCGCGGATTGGCAGGGCGGGGAAGGAAAATCGGCTCGGTTGTGACCGTTCACGCCGCATTCGGGAATTTTTTGTGGCTCTCGAGGCTTGCCTTTCGATCCGAGCGGGTGATTGCCGTGAGCGAGGATCTGCGGCAAAGAGGGATCGAGGCGTTTGGGATCCCCGCCGAATCGGTTTCGGTTATTCCAAACGGAATTGATTGCAACGTTTTTTGCCCTTCCCAAGCAACGGCGGAACGTCAAACGGTTCTGTTTGTCAGCCGCCTGGATGAGGATTGTTCGCTTGGTGCGGAGCTGCTTTGCGAGTTGGCACCCCGTCTGATTGGGGAATTTCCAGACCTTCGGATCTCCATTGTCGGGGGAGGGAACGCCTTGGAACGGATCAAAGCGTTGGCTGAAGAAGCAAACCAAAAATGCCGCAAAAAGGTGGGACGTGATGCAATCAGGACGCTCGGAGGAGTGGCAGATATGACATCTCTGTATCGGGAGCATCGGATCTTCGTGGGCGCGTCCAGAGCCGCAATGGAGGCGGCGGCGTGCGGATGCGCCGTGATTCTGTGCGGAAACGAGGGGCGGGCCGGAGTTCTTACGCTGGATCGGCTTATGACCGACATGGATAACCTTTGTTCCAGAGGAGAGGCGTTACCGAATGCCGCATGGTTGGAAAAGGAGCTTTGGTTTCTTTTAGGCAACAAACGCAGGACGGAGATCCTCTCGGAGATCGGAAGGGCTTGGGTGCAAAAGCACCGCAGCATCGGTGAGGTGGCGAGACAGACGCGCGAGGTCTATTGCACGTTGTGTGGCGCGGAAGGAGAGACGGAGTGAGAAAATACGATGTTTGCATCGGAGGATACGCGGGCTGCGGAAATATCGGAGATGACGCCATTCTCGAGGGGTATCTTGGCGGGATCTCGGCTGAAGAAAGACGACAGCATACGGTCATTCTCTCGGGAAGACCGAGGTGGGACAGCCGTCGGTTTGGGGTCAGATGTGTCGGGCGAAAAAATCCTTTTTCAGTGACCGCGTGCCTTTTACAAAGCAAGGTGTTTGTATGCGGTGGGGGCTCGCTTTTGCAAAACGCTACGGGAAATCCGTCTCTTTTTTATTATCTGGGATTGTTGTGGCTTGCAAGGCTTTGCAGATGCAAAACAAGGCTGATGTCCTCGGGGATCGGCCCCGTGAGGGGGAGATTTGCAGAGCGTCTTGTGATTTGGACGCTGAAGGGCTGCGAGAGGATCGAGGTGCGTGATCGCGTGTCCGAGCGGTTTTTGTTGGATCGCGGACTTGGGAGGGAGAAGATTCAGCTTGTGTCCGATTCGGCGGAACGTTTGGAGCTTCCGCCACCGTCGCGGTTGGTTTTCATAAAAAGGGAGTTTGGGATGTCGCTCGGAGAGCGGTATTTTTGCGTGATCATCAGACGGGACGGGTTTCCCTTTGGTGCGTGTCTTGGGAAGCTGTCCGCCGCCCTTCGTTTGTTCTTGAAGGAGCAAAAACTAACACCCGTGTTCGTGTTGTTTGATAAAAAGCAGGATCTTGATGCCACCGAAAGAGTTTGTTGCGCGGTGGGGGGCGTGATATTTCGTCCGCACGAGGCGAGAGATGCGTTGTCAGTCATATCGGGAGCGCGTTTCGTGATCTCCATGAGGCTTCACGCGCTGGTTTTTGCGTCTATGACGGGTGTTGGCGGACTTGCGATCTCTCCGTTTGACGGGGAGCCAAAGCTTGCCTCCTTTTGTCGGGAAAAGGGGATGGCGCACTACCCCCCCTCAAAGCTGACGGTCGCAGGTCTTTTTGGGGAGCTCGTCAAACTTGGCACGGGGGAGTGTGGCAGTTGATGGCAAATTGAATATTTCGCTTTTTTTAAGTGTTATTTTTTATAAAACGGTTGACTTTTCAACAAAAAGGAAGTAAAATAAAATATGTATAGTCATTTATAGAGAGGAGGGGGATCATGATACGAAGCATGACCGGATTCGGCAGATGCCGTGAGGAACGCTCGGGCAGAGACATCACGGTGGAGATCAAATCGGTAAACAGTCGGTATCTCGATTGCTCGGTGAAGATCAGCCGTTCCGTTGGCTATCTTGAGGAGCGTATCAAACCCTATCTGCAGGCAAGGGGGATCTCCAGAGGAAAGGTTGACGTCTGGATCGGCGTGGAGAACGCGGATACCGCGGGCGTTTGCGTGGAGCTTGACGATGCGTACCTCAAGGGGTATCTTTCGGCGCTTGAGCAGTTGCGCGACGGCTACGGCCTGCGCGACGATATTTCGGTAATGTCGGTGGCGAAGAATCAGCAGATCTTTGTGATCCGAAAGCCGCAGGAGGACGCGGAGAAGGACTGGCAGGAGCTTTTGTCGGTTCTCGAGCCCGCCGTCGATGCGTTTCTGGCGGTGCGCGAGCGCGAAGGTGCGCTTCTTGCGTCTGACATCCGCGCCAAGATGGAGAACATCAAGGCGTGCGTGGATCGGGTGGAGGATCTTTCGCAGGATAGCATTCTGCATTACAGAGAGCGACTGGCGGAGAAGATCCGAGAGGCCTTGGCAGACAACCGCATTCAGCCCGATGAGAGCAGAATTCTGACCGAGTGCGCGATTTTTGCGGATAAGGTTGCGGTAGACGAGGAATTGGTTCGTCTGCGCGCGCACTTTGAGGCGTTTGAGGCGATCCTTGCATCGGGTGAGCCGATGGGAAGAAAGCTGGATTTCCTCTTGCAGGAAATGAACCGCGAGGTCAACACGACGGGGTCGAAGTGTAACAATGCGGAAATTGCTCGCTTGGTGGTTGACATGAAGTGCGAGCTTGAAAAAATCAGAGAGCAGATTCAGAATCTGGAATAAAGGAGTCTTATTATGAAATTCATCAACGTAGGGTTTGGAAATATGGTAGCGGCAGATCGCGTGGTTGCTCTGGCAAGCCCCGATTCCGCCCCCATCAAGCGCTTGATCCAGGATTCCAAGGATGACGGACGCGCGATTGACGTGACCTGCGGAAGAAGAACGCGTGCGGCGATCATCACCGATTCGGAGCACGTGATCCTGTCCGCAATTCAGACCGAGACGATCGCAAACCGTCTGGAGAACAGCGATGCATCGGACGATCTGGATGACCCCGAAGAGGAATAAATCTATGGAGACGCCAATGAAAAAAGGACTTTTGGTTGTGATTTCGGGCCCTGCCGGAAGCGGCAAGGGAACGGTCAATCGCATTTTGCTGGATTCCCCCGACTATGCCTTTTCGGTTTCGGCGACCACGCGTGCGCCGCGCCCCGGTGAGGTGGACGGAGTGAACTACCATTACATCTCGGTAGAGGAATTTCAGAAACGGATCCAAAACGGTGACCTGCTGGAATATACCGAATATTGCGGAAATTTCTACGGCACGCTCAAAAAGGAGACCGAGGCGGTGCTGGAGAGCGGAAAGAACCTCATTTTGGAGATCGAGGTAGAGGGTGCGATGAACGTCAAGCGTCTTTGCCCCGATTCCGCTGTTCTGATTATGCTGCTACCCCCATCCTACGCCGTTCAGGAGGAGAGACTTCGCGGACGCGCGACCGAGACGGAGGAGGTCATCAGACGTCGGCTTGAGCGCGCGAAGGAGGAGATGGAATATCTCCCCGAATACGACTACGTGGTGTACAACTACGACGGACGGGCAGAGGAGTGCGCCAGAGAGATCGAGGGCATCGTTCGCGCTGAGAAGAGCGCGATGCGCCACAACCCCGATGCCAAGAGCAATTTCTTCGGAATTGCAAACGAATGAGAAAATAAAAAACAATCGATATACAAGGAGATCAAAGAATTATGTTGCATCCAACTATTGACGAGCTGACGAAGGGCAAGTACAACCGGTATGAGCTGGCACTCGCTACCGCAAAGTGCGCGCGCATCATCACGGAGGAATACGTAGAGCAGCGCGATAACTCGGAGCGTCCCTCCGCTAACGGCAAGGAGTCGGGCGGTGTTGACCGTGAATTGCGCGATGAAAAGGCAGTCAAGGTCGCCATCGGCAGACTTTACAACGGCATCTACGAAATTGACGAGCACGCCGGAGAGAAGGAAGCTGCAGAGCAAGAGGAGAACGAGGCAGAGGCGGAGTCTGAAGCACAGTCTCTCTGATAACCTGCTGTGAAAAACTGTTTTTGCGCGGGCGTCCGTATGCTGGACACCCCCTATCACGTTGATGTGGTCTACGATTACATCATTCCGCCCGAAATGCAGGACGCGGTCGTGACGGGAAGCTTTGTGATGGTTCCGTTCGGGATCCGCAATCAGCTTCGCGCGGCGGTTGTGACGGAGATTCGGGATTTTTCCGAATACAAAGATCTGAAAATGATCCGCCATCTTTGTCCCGACAGCATTGCGCTCGGAGAAGAAATGATGGGGCTTGCCTCCTTTCTTCGCGCGAGAACGCTTTGCTCCGCGGGAGACGCCGTGCGCGCAATGGTGCCAACCGCCGCACTCACGAGGCTTTCGGAGCTGTACTCCGTGAACCCATCCATAGTGAGCAACTCCGACGAGATCAGATCGTCGGATTTGTTCGTATATCGCTATTTGGAGGAGCACGGTGAGACTTCGCTCACCCGTTTGCGCGAGAAGCTCGACGTTCGTGCCGAGAGCGTTGCGCGTCGATTGGCGAGTACGGGTGTTCTCGCTCGCAGAATCGTATTTGAGGAGGCGAGAGAGGGAAAGCTCGAGCGATACTGGTCGCTTGCGGTGTCGGCTGACGCGGCGCGGGAGCTGATCGAGGGAAATACGTGGGAGGGCGTGAAGCTCTCCTCCATGAACCATAAAAACATTCTGGCGACGCTCCTCGAAGAAGGCACCTCGCTCTCTCAATCCGAGCTGATCGCGCGCGCTGACGTGACGTCGGCGCAGATCAAGGCGATCCAGACCAAGGGACTGATTCTCGGAGAGGATCGCTGCGTGAGCAGAAACCCCTACACCGAAACGCCTTTCGTGGGCCAGACGCCCCAGCTTTTGAGCGAGGAGCAGTCGGAGGCGGCAGACGCGCTTTGCAGGCTCGCGTTCAGCGGCGAACCGAAGGCGGCTCTTTTGCACGGCGTGACGGGAAGCGGAAAAACGAGAGTGATGACCGCTCTCATCGACCGCCTTCTGGAGCACGGCAGAGGTGTCATCGTGCTTTTGCCCGAGATCGCGCTTACCCCTCAGTCGGTTTCGATTTTCTGCGCGCGATACGGAAACCGCGTCGCGGTGATCCATTCCGCCCTCTCAACGGGGGAGCGGTACGATGCTTATTGCCGCATCAGACGCGGAGAGGCGGACGTTGTGATCGGGACGCGCTCGGCAGTTTTTGCGCCGGTGCAAAATCTCGGCGCGATCATCATTGACGAGGAGCAGGAGCATACCTATAAATCCGATCAGAACCCCAAATATCACACCAAGGACGTTGCAAGATACCGTTGCGCCCATCACCGCGCGCTGATGCTTCTGGCATCGGCGACGCCCTCGCTGGAAAGCTACAAAAAGGCGAAGGACGGTGTTTATACGTTGGTGGAGCTGAAGCACCGCTTTGGCGAGTCAAAGCTGCCCGAGGTGACGGTGACCGATATGCGTGCAGAGCTGAAAAGCGGCAACACGTCGGAGCTGTCCGGAGAATTGATCGGCGCTTTGCGGGATACGCTGGAGAAGGGAGAGCAGGCGGTTCTGTTCCTGAACCGACGCGGTTACCACCGCACGGTGACCTGCCGCAGCTGCGGCAAGCCCCTGACCTGTCCCAACTGCTCGGTCGCTATGACCTATCATACCTCCAAGTGGAGCTACTCCGAGGGGCAGATGGTCTGTCATTGGTGTGGCGTGAAAAAGGATCTTCCAAAAGAGTGCCCCGAGTGTCATTCGACGCATCTCGGACACATCGGCTACGGAACGCAGCGCGTGGAGGAGGAGCTGGGAGAATTGTTCCCGCACGCGAGAGTGCTCCGCATGGACGCGGACACCACTGCCAGCAAGAGCGCCTATGAGCAGATGCTGGGGAAATTCCGCCGAGGAGAGGCAGACATCCTGCTCGGAACGCAGATGGTGACGAAGGGACATGATTTCCCGAACGTGACGCTGGTGGGCGTTTTGCTTGCGGACGCGTCGCTGTATCTGGACGATTATCGCGCCTCGGAGCGCACCTTTTCCATGCTGACGCAGGTGATCGGACGCGCAGGTCGCGGAGACCGTCCGGGCAGGGCGATCATTCAGACCAACAACCCCGACAGCGAGATTATTGCTCTGGCAAGCGCGCAGGACTATCCCACCTTCTATGAGCGTGAGGTGCGTCTGCGTAGGCTTCTTTGCTTCCCGCCGACCTGTGACATTGCGCTCCTGACGGTGAGCGGAACCTTAGAAAACGAGCTTCTGATGGCGACCAAAAAGCTCTATGAGGAGCTGGGAGCCATTCGGAAGGAAGAAAAATATCAATCGGTCGAGCTTGTGACCTTCGGCCCGTTTGAGGCGCCGGTGTATCGCGTGGATAATCGATACCGTATGAGAATGGTGATCAAATGTCGTCTGACTAAGCAGACCATGGAAATGTTCGGAGATCTTCTGTGCAGATTTTTGAACGGATGCGGAAGACGCATCCACGTCAGCATAGATTTCAATCCGTCGAATTTGTAAGAGAAAGAACCGTTGAATTGCTACAACGACAAGAGGAAACTACAATGGCAAAATTGAAGATTGTAAAATACGGCGACGAGATCCTTCGCAAGGTCTGTCGTCCGGTCGAAAAGATCACTCCCCGAACCCTCATGCTGCTTGACGATATGATCGAGACCATGCGAGAGGCGAACGGATGCGGGCTCGCGGCACCGCAGGTAGGCGTTTTGCGCCGTATTGCGGTGGTCGAGGTGAATGAGGGCGAGGTGATCGAGCTCATCAACCCCAAGATCGTGGCGTTCGCAGGAGAGCAGCGGGAGGAGGAGGGCTGTCTTTCCCTTCCCGAGCGGTGGGGAAGAACGGTTCGTCCCCAGCACGTTACCGTCCGCGCGATCGACCGACAGGGAAGACCCTTTGAGGTGTCGGGAAGCGGTCTGCTTGCCCGCGCGTTTTGCCACGAGATTGACCACTTGGACGGAAAGCTCTTCATTGATCACGTCATTCCGGACAAGGATTGACAAAAGACGATTTTCTCTAATAAACGGAGGACGTATATGAGAATACTGTTTATGGGAACGCCTGATTTTGCGCTGTATTCCCTTCGGGTGCTGGTGGAATCGGGCGAGGAGATCATCGGCGTGGTGACACAGCCCGATCAGCCCAAGGGCAGAGGCTACGTCATGACCCCGCCTCCCGTCAAGGTGTACGCGATGGGGCAGGGGATCGCGGTGTATCAGCCTCTCTCGCTCAGAGACGATGCATTTTTTGAATTGCTTCAAACGCTCGCGCCTGATCTGATCGTGGTAACGGCGTATGGCAAGATCCTGCCCGAGCGTGTGTTGAATTATCCCAAATACGGATGTGTCAACGTGCACGGCTCTCTCCTTCCCGAATACCGCGGCGCGGCGCCCATGCAGCGCGCGATCATGGAGGGGAAGACGGTCACGGGCGTGACCACCATGATGATGAACAAGGGGCTTGATACGGGAGATATGCTCCTCAAGGGAGAGATCTCCATTGAGCCAAACGATAATTTTGAAACAATCCACGATAAGATGGGAGATTGCAGCGCGGAGGTGCTCCGTCGCACGCTGGATGCCATCAAGGAGGGAACGCTTGTGCGAGAGGTACAAAACGATTCCCTGGCGAGCTATGCCGCAAAGATCGAAAAGAGTGACTGCGTGCTGGACTTTTCCCGTCCTGCGCGTCAGCTTCACGATCAGATCCGAGGTCTTTCGCCTTTCCCCTTGGCGTTCACGAGAACGCCTGACGGAAAGCTGCTCAAGGTAACCGCCGCAGAGGTCTGCGAGGCGGAGGGAGTTGCCGCGCCTGCGGGAACGGTCGTTTCCCTTCATGGCGGAAAGGCGACGGTCGCTTGCGGAGAGGGAACGCTCTCTCTTTTGGCCGTCCTTCCCGAGGGTAAGGGAAGAATGAGCGCGGAGGCGTGGATCAACGGCAGACGCGTCAAGGTTGGAGACGTACTCTCGGCGCAGGCTTGACGTTGTTCAAGGTTTGAAAGGAGTTCTTTATGCTTTTTGGTTTGTTTTGGGGTGACTGGACGATTCTGATCGTCCTGCCCGCATTTATTTTCACCCTGTGGGCGCAATTTCAGGTGAAGGGGACTTTTACGGAGTATAGCCGTAAAATGTCGCGTTCGGGCATGACCGCGGCGCAGGCTGCGACCGAATTGCTCCATTCCAAGGGAATTTATAACGTTGAGGTCAGACGTGTCAGAGGGGAACTCACTGACCATTACGATCCTCGGAACCGCACCCTCAATCTCTCGGACAGCGTATATAGCTCTACGAGTGTTGCGGCGGTGGGTGTTGCTTGCCACGAGGCGGGACACGCGATCCAGCACGCGCAGAAATACGCGCCGTTGGAGATGCGTATGAGGATCATTCCGATGTGCAACATCGGCTCTCAATTGGCAATGCCGCTGTTTTTCATCGGACTGCTGTTCGCGACGGCACCGATGGGATCGGGACTGATGCTCGCGGGAATTGCGTGCTTCTCACTTTCCACCCTCTTTCAGCTCATTACGCTGCCCGTGGAATTTGACGCGTCGCGCAGAGCTATGGAGGGGATCAGAGAATCGGGACTTCTCACCAAGGAGGAGCAGGGGGGCGCGCAGAAGGTGCTCAAGGCAGCAGCGATGACCTACGTCGCGGCACTCGCGACCTCGCTTCTTTCTCTCCTTCGGTTGATCGTCATTGCAAATCACTCTCGCAGAGACTGATTTCGGTGCGCCTTCATTTGCGTGGATTCTCCGATGCAAATGAAGGCGCATTTGCACCGAGCGATCGCCCGTGACGGCAGAGAGAATCCGATCTATAACGCTTGCAAAAAGTATAAAAGACAGACATAAGACGACAGGGGGAAAAGGAATGTTATCGTCGGCGTACAGTGCGGGAATCTGCGGAATCGAAGGATTTCCGGTGACCGTTGAGTGTAATTTGAGAGATAAGCTGGAGGGCTTTGACATCGTGGGTTTGCCCGATATGGCGATCCGCGAGGCAAAGGAGCGCGTATGGAATGCCTGCTCCAACAGCGGATATCCTTTTCCTTATGCAAAAATCACGGTGAATCTTGCTCCCGCGGATCGCAAGAAGGAGGGCTCTGCCTTTGACCTGGCGATCCTGATGGGTATCTTCCATAGCTCCGGTGTCGTACATCGGGACGTTTCTCTGGAGGGTAAATGCTTTGTCGGAGAGCTCTCTCTTTCAGGAGAGGTCAGGAGCGTGCGAGGCGTTCTTTGTATGTGCGTGGCGGCAAAGGAGGCGGGCTTTACCGAGTTTTACGCGCCTGCCGCAAACGCCGCAGAGGCGTCTGCTGTGGAGGGGATCCGCGTTTACGCCGTTCGTACTGTCAAGGAGCTGGTGGAGCATTTGAACGGACGCGCGCCCCTTTCCCCCGAGGTCTGCGACCGCTCGGCGTTCATTCAGGCGTTCGGTTCCTATACCATGGACTTTTTGGACGTGCGCGGGCAGCAGATGGCAAAAAGAGCGATGGAGGTGGCGGCGGCAGGCGGACACAATATCCTGCTCATCGGCCCTCCCGGTACGGGAAAATCTATGCTTGCAAAGCGTCTGCCCTCAATTCTGCCTCCCTTGACCTTTGCGGAGGCGATTGAGACCACCAAGATCCATTCGGTGTCGGGGACGCTTCCCGAGGGTGTGTCTCTCCTGACGGCAAGACCCTTCCGCTCGCCTCACCATACCATGAGCCCCGCGAGCCTTGTGGGAGGCGGCGTCAATCCGCTCCCCGGAGAGGTGTCTCTTGCAAACAACGGCGTTCTGTTTTTGGATGAGTTCCCCGAGTTTCCCAAGCAGGTGACCGATTCACTCCGTCAGCCTCTGGAGGACAGACGGGTGACCATCACGCGCGCCAACGGTCGCGTGACCTTCCCCTGCTCCTTTATGCTGGTGGGCGCGATGAATCCCTGCAGATGCGGTTATTTCGGACACCCCACGCACCCCTGCACCTGTAAGAAGGGGGACGTGCAGAGATATATTTCAAAGATCAGCGGTCCGATGCTGGACCGTATGGATATTCAGATCGAGCTTCCCTCGCTGTCCTATGAGGAGATCTCCACGCATGACGAGAGTGCGGATTCCTCCGAGACGATCCGTGGGAGAGTAACGGCGGCAAGGGAGTTTGCAAGAAAGAGAATGGCGTCCCGTCCCGACATCTTTTGCAATGCGCAGCTGGATTCCGCGGGGATCCGCGCGTTCTGTCAGACCGACGAGGGGGCGTCCGCGCTCCTCAAGGCTGCATACGAGCGGATGGGGCTGAGCGGCAGAGGATACGACCGTGTCCTGCGCGTTGCCAGAACCATTGCAGACCTTGATCAAAGCGAGCGGATCTGCGCGTCTCATGTTGCCGAGGCGATCCAGTTCCGATCGCTGGACAGAAAATACTGGGGTTGAGCCAATAAGGAGAAGTTATGGTTGAGTTACTTTCAAAACTGTTGATTAAGGATCATAAAAACACGTCCGATGCGCGCGTGCGCCGTTCCTACGGGACGCTGGTGAGCATTCTCGGGCTGATTCTGAACGTGATCCTGTTTTTTGCAAAATTCGCGGTTGGTATTCTGACGGGGTCTGTTGCCATTCGCGCCGATGCTGTCAACAACCTTTCCGATGCGGGATCGCAGATGCTTTCCTTTATTTCCTTCCGCATTTCCTCCAAGCCTGCCGATCGGGAGCACCCCTTCGGGCACGGCAGATTTGAATACGTGGCGTCACTGATCGTCTCGTTCCTGATTTTACATATCGGTTTGGATCTGCTGGTGGAATCGATCCAAAAGATCATCACGCCCGAGCCTCCGGCGCGCAGCTGGGTATCGGTAGGCGTTTTGGGCGGATCGGTTCTCGTCAAGCTTTGGATCGCGTATTTTAATACCAGGATCGGCAAGCGGATCGATTCCTCGGTCATGCGGGCAACCGCGGCAGATTCTCTTTCCGACGTGCTTTCCACGGGCGCGGTGCTTGCAACTTCTCTGATCATGCTGCTTTTCCCCTCGCTGAACCTCAATCTCGATGCGTACGTGGGCGTGGGCGTTGCGGTCCTGATCCTGATCTCCGGAATCAAGATCCTTTTGGAGTCGAAGGACGCCATTTTGGGTGTTGCTCCCTCGGAGGAGGTCGTGCGGTGTATTGCCGATATTGCCGATCAATGTGAGGGCGTGCTGGGAATCCACGATCTTGAGGTACACAACTATGGCCCGGGAAATGTAATCGTATCCCTCCACGTTGAGGTGGACGGATCAAAGGATATTTTTGAATCCCACGATATGGTGGATAATCTGGAAAAGAAGCTTCGCCGCGAGTGCGGGATCTGCGCCACCATCCATATGGATCCCATCGTGACCGACGACGAGGAGGTCAACGCGCTTCGCGCTCGGGTCGCGGTGGCGGTGAAGGAGATCGACAAGGGAATGAACATTCACGACTTCAGATTCGTTCGCGGCAACACGCACACCAATCTGATCTTTGACGTGGCGGTTCCCTTTGAGTGCAAGCTTACCGAGGAAGAGGTGCGTCGGGCGGTGGCAGACGTCGTCAGCCGTCTCGATCCTTCCTATTTTGTGGTGCTTACGGTTGACCGCTGTTGATTTGATTTTTGTCAGTGAGATTGGACCGAAAAAGGAGATGGTCAGATGAAATATCGGAACTATTCGGCTGATTGTTATGACGATTTGAGACAACTGCTTCGGACGAGTGTGAAAACGTTCGGAGACAGGACCTTGTTTTTGCAAAAAGCAAACGGAGCGTACCACGCGGTCAGTTATCGGAAATACTATGCCGACGTCTGCGGGCTTGGGACGGCGCTTCTTAATATGGGGCTTTCCGGCAAGAAGATCGCCCTGATGGGAGAAAACTGTTACGCGTGGGCGGTGGCTTACATGGCGGTGGTCTGCGGCGTTGGAACGATCGTTCCTCTGGATGCAGAGTTGAACGCCAAGGAGGCGGCAGAGACCGTAGCCTTTAGCGAGGCTGACGCCGTGATCTGTGCGGATTCCGCGCTTGATAAATTCTCCTCTCTTGGAGAGTGGATCAAAAAAATCCCCTTTTCCAATCTCAAAAAATGGATCGTTTTTGGAGGTCAGCGGATTCGCACGGGTGATCGAGGATACTTTGGGGCTAAGATCGAGAGTCGAGAGACTTGCGCGATCCTCTTTTCCTACGGCGCATCGGAGGAGCTGCGAGGGGTAATGCTCTCTCACCGCAATCTTTGCTTTAACGTATCCGAGATCACGCAAATGGTCTATCTGGATGAGAAAGACGTGTTTCTGTCGACGCTTCCTCTGCACCACGCCTACGAGTGTACCTGCGGATTTCTCTGTCCCATGTCGAGGGGCTGCGCCGTTGCTTTCTCTGACGGGTTGCAGTTCCTCGGCAGGGAAATGAAGGAGGTTTCTCCCACAGTGATGGTCACCGTTCCTTCGGTGCTGGACGGCATGAGCGAACGTCTTTGGAGGCATCTGGATGCCCACAATGCATCAGATCAGGTTCGCCGTATGATTGCCGTGACCAATACCGTCCCCAATCAAAAAGCGGGCTTGAGTGCCAAAAGAAAGGCTTTCTCTCCGATCCACAACAGCTTTGGCGGAAAGCTGCGGCTGATGATTTCGGTGGGGGCTCTTGCGACGGAGGATATCGTGAAGGGATTTCGGGATCTGGGGATTCCCGTTTTGCAGGGATATGGCATTACGGAATGCTCTCCCGTGATCGCGCTGAACCGAGATACCTGCTTTAGAGATGATTCGGTCGGGCTTTGCACGCCGAACGGGCTTCTGGATATTGCAAAGATGCAGGAGGACGGCGTGGGTGAGATCCGATACCGCGGAGAGGGCGTGATGGTGGGATATTACAAAATGCCCGAGCAAACGCGCGAGGTGATCCATGACGGATGGTTTTACACGGGAGACATGGGCTACCTCGACGGAGAGGGATTTTTGCACGTGATCGGGCAAAAGAAGAACGTCATTGATGCGGGCGATGGGAACATGATCTTCCCCGAGGAGCTTGAGGCGGTTCTGTGCCGTTCCTCTTATATCAAGGAATGCGTTGTGGTGGGATACCCCGATGAAAAAAACAGGATTCCTCACGTTGTAGCGCTAATCTATCCGGATATTGAGGCGATCAAGGAAGCATACGGCACTGACGTGTCACAGGCGCAGATCCATAACGCGCTCCAGCGCGTGCTTGCTGAGGCAAACGGATTGTTTCCCTCTTATAAGCGGATCGAAACCTTCCTGATCCGTGACGAGGAATTTCCCAAAACGCCCATGCAGAGGATCCGACGCGCAGGCCTTGCCGAGAGGAGCTTTGGCGCATTTCGGAGCGGAAAATGATAAAATCCCAAAATCTATTGACAAATACAGGAAACTGTGTTATAATCATAGAGCAAATTCCGAATGAGGGAGTAGCAAGCGTATTGGTATGCGTAGCAAGTCAACATCCTGGCCCGAGCGGTCTGGCTTGTTTTAAATTGCGAGACTCATGTATTTCCCAATGGTGATACATTCGTCTTGTAGGTATGATAGAAAAAAAGGCTTATGTGTTCCGTTGAGAGTACATAAGCCTTTTTGCGTATATTTTACGCGACATAGGGCGATTCTCTGTTCGAAAAAAGAAAAAGGAGCGGTTTTATGAAGTACTACTGTACAGAATCAAACGAAGTTCTTGGACGTTTGAACGCCACCCGCGAGGGTCTGACGTCCGAGGAGGCAGGCAAGCGTCTGGAAGCCAACGGCAAGAACCGTCTGGCGGCGGCAAAGGGAAAATCCATCGTCCGCAGATTCCTTGAGCAGCTCGCAGATCCCATGATCATTATTCTGCTTGTAGCAGCGGCGATCAGCGGCGTGCTTGCCGTGAAAGAGGGAGAGGGCTTTGTCGACGTCATCATCATTCTCTCGGTTGTTCTGATCAACGCGGTCCTGGGGGTTTATCAGGAGAGCAAGGCGGAAAAGGCGATTGAGGCGTTGCAGGAAATGTCGGCGGCGACCTCAAAGGTTTTGCGCGACGGCAAGGTGCAGATCATTCACAGTGAGGATCTGGTGGTGGGAGACATCGTTCTCCTGGAGGCAGGAGACGCAGTTCCTGCCGATGCAAGAATTTTGGAAAACGCGAGCCTGAAGATCGAGGAGGCGGCTCTGACGGGTGAATCCGTACCCGTTACCAAGCACGCCGACGTGATCGAGCTTTCGGACGGTGCCAAGGACGTACCCCTCGGAGACCGTAAGAACATGGTATACATGGGATCGACCGTCGTATACGGACGCGGAACCGTAGTCGTTACGGCAACGGGTATGGATACCGAGATGGGTAAGATCGCCGACGCGCTGGCGCAGGCAGAGGAGGGGCAGACCCCCTTGCAGATCAAGCTCGGACAGCTCTCCAAGATCCTGACCTGGCTGGTTTTGGGCATTTGCGTGGTTGTGTTTGGCGTTCAGCTGATCCGTCATTCGGGAGACCTGAACTTTGAATTTGCTCTGGATTCCTTCATGATCGCAGTATCCCTGGCGGTAGCGGCGATCCCCGAGGGACTTGCGGCGGTCGTGACCGTGGTTCTTTCCATCGGTGTCACGAATATGTCCAAGAGAAACGCGATTATCCGTAAGCTGACTGCAGTTGAAACGCTGGGATGCGCGCAGATCATCTGCTCGGATAAGACCGGAACGCTGACCCAGAACAAGATGACCGTGGTGGATTTCTTCGGCGAGTCGGATGCGAAGCTCGCGACCGCGATGGCGCTTTGCAGCGACGCCGAGATCGACAGTGATGCAAACGTGACGGGCGAGCCCACCGAGGCGGCTTTGGTGGCGTGGGCGCACAAGCTCGGTCTTGATAAGAATGAATTGAAGGTGAAGCTTTCGCGTGTGGGCGAGGCTCCCTTTGACTCGGGCAGAAAGATGATGTCCACCGTTCACGATGACAACGGCTCCTTCATCCAGTTCACCAAGGGCGCGCCCGACGTGATCATTGGGCGTTGCACGCACTATCTGAAGGACGGTAATCCCGTTCCTATGACCGCAGAATACTCCGAGGAGATCCTCGCGGCAAACAAGAATATGGCAGACAAGGCGCTCCGCGTGCTCGCCTGCGCACAGCGCGTATATCGCGAGAAACCGACCAACTTTGAGCCTGACGTGCTCGAGAGCGATCTTTGCTTCGTCGGACTTTGCGGTATGATCGACCCCGTTCGTCCCGAGGTAAAGGATGCAATCGTGCAGTGTACGTCTGCGGGAATCCGTCCCATTATGATCACGGGTGACCACATTGATACCGCGGTGGCGATCGCCAAGGAGCTTGGCATCATGACCGATACCACCCGCGCGATCACGGGATCGATGCTCAACGAGATGAGCGACGAGGAGTTTGAGGCACAGTTCAGAGAGATCAGCGTTTACGCCCGCGTTCAGCCCGAGCACAAGACGAGAATCGTCAACGCATGGAAGAAGATCGGAAAGGTCACAGCCATGACGGGAGACGGCGTCAACGACGCGCCCTCCATCAAATCTGCCGATATCGGTGTCGGCATGGGTATCACGGGTACCGACGTTACCAAGAACGTTGCCGATATGGTGTTGGCGGACGACAACTTTGCAACGATCGTCGGCGCGGTCGAAGAGGGCAGACGGATCTACGATAACATTCGTAAGGCGATCCAGTTCCTGCTTGGCTCGAATATGAGCGAGGTTATCAGCATCTTTGCGGCGACCTTGATGAACTTTGTCATTCTCAAGCCCGTGCACCTGCTTTGGATCAACCTTGTCACCGACAGCCTTCCTGCGCTCGCTTTGGGTATGGAGAAGGCAGAGTCGGATATCATGCATCGCAAGCCCCGTGACGCAAAATCGGGTATCTTCTCGGGCGGTATGGGCTTTGACGTGATCTATCAGGGCGTGATGGTTTCTGCCTTGGTTCTGATCTCCTATGCGATCGGACACTTCTTCGAGTTTGGAACGTGGAATATCATCAATTCCGAAGACAGCGCACAGGGCATGACTATGGCGTTCTTGACCATGTCCATGGCGGAGATCTTCCACAGTCTGAATATGCGCTCCCAGAGAGGCAGCCTGTTCGGACTCAAGACGCACAACATGATGCTCTATCTTGCGGCGGTAGGCTCTCTGCTTGCTACCACCCTGGTATGCGAGGTGCCCTTCCTTGCAAACGCGTTCGGATTTACGCACGTAGATCTGAAGGAATACGCGATCGCGGCGGCACTCGGTGTTCTGGTGATTCCGATCGTGGAGCTCGTGAAGCTGATCCAGCGCAAAACGCAAAAAGCATAATACAGAACGACCGTCTCTGCGGAAATTTTTCTGCAGAGGCGGTTTTTCTCATTACATCATTGATTTTTTTCTTGAATTGTGCTATACTGGGCTTGTATAGCTTTGATGAAGCCCAAATGAGTTCTTTGGAGGCGTGAAATGAATCAAAAAACCGATCAATTGCTGAAAAAAATAGAAAAGGACGCGCCCGTGCACGGTAGCATTCCCTTCTGGAGCTGGAACGACCGTCTTTGCGAGGCCGATCTCCGCCGTCAGATACGGGATATGCACGCGCTGGGGATGCGCGGGTTCTTTATGCACGCCAGAGGCGGACTTGAGACCGAATATATGTCAAAGGAGTGGTTTGACGCCGTACGCGCCTGTGTGGACGAGGCGAAAAAGCTCGGTATGGAGGCGTGGGCGTATGATGAAAACGGCTGGCCGTCTGGCTTTGCCGGCGGGGAGCTGCTGCGCGATCCCCAAAACCACGCGTGCGGTCTGATCTGCGAGACGGTTGAGATGTTTCCCGACCCCGCCGAGGATCTCCTTGGCGTCTACTCCATCTCGGATCAGGGGGTTGTGAGATTGAACGCGCCCGACGGATCGAAGGAATACACCGTCGTTCGCCGTATGCGCGATTTCTCCTACGTGGATACCATGAATCCTGCCGTGACACAGCAGTTTATCGAGGCGACGCACGAGAGATACCGCCGTGAGCTTGGCGAGGATTTTGGCACGACCATGCCCGGATTTTTCACCGACGAGCCGCAGTATTTCCGCAACGGCACGCCTTGGTCGGATTGCTTCTTGACCACCTTCCGCGAGCGGTTTGGATATGACGTGCGAGACAATCTTCCCGCCTTGTTTATGGACTGCAAGGGCGCGGAGGAGTTTCGCTTTGATTACTATTTGCACTGTCACCGTTCCTTCTACGAGGGCTTCATGAAGCCCATCTACGACTGGTGCACCGACCACGGCGTCAAGCTCACCGGACACGGGATCGAGGAGTGGGGGCTGAGCGATCAGATGCATTGCTGCGGCGGTGTGATGCCCTTCTATCTCTACGAGCACATTCCGGGGATCGACTATCTCGGACGGAATGTCAAGAACGTCAGCGGCGCGCGCCAGCTTGGATCTGTCTGCGCGCAGACGGGGAAAAAGGTTGCTCTCACCGAGAGCTTTGCCGCGTGCGGCTGGGACGTTTCCCCGAGGGAACTCAAGCGCATTGCGGAACTGCAGATGGCGGGAGGCGCAAATCTTATTTGCGAGCATTTGTACGCTTATTCCGAGCGCGGAGAGAGAAAGCGCGACTATCCGCATCACTTCTCGGAGCACAGTCCGTGGCACCGCGAATTCAAACAGTTTGAAACGCATTTTCAGCACCTTGGCGCGGCGCTCTCGCAGGGCTCGGAGCTTGCCGACGTACTGGTGATTCACCCCATGCACAGCGCGTATCTCCATTTTATAAAGAATCAGACGAGAGAAAAGATTGAGGCGCTCGAGAGGAGCTTCTCTTATCTGGTGGAGCGTCTGTCAAACGACCAGATCTCCTATCACTTCGGAGACGAGACGATCCTCGGGCAACTGGGATCGGTAGAGGGAGACCGCATTCGCGTCGGAGAATGCTCCTACCGCTACGTGGTCATTCCCGATTGTGAGACCTTGGATTCCTCCACCGTCGCGCTTTTGCAGACGTATCTTGCACAAGGGGGCAAGGTGTGCGTGATGGGCGAGCATCCCAGCCGCGTGGACGGACGGATCTCCGATATGGGCTTTTTGCAGTCCAATCTCACCTATGAGGATCTCAAAAAGACCTCGGGTGTTACCGTTTCAAGCGACGGCGCAGGCGTTCCCCTGCATCTGCAGATCAGAAAAACCGATGCGGGCAGACTGATCTTCTTGGCGAACACCACGCCGAACGCATACCGAAATACCGAGATCCGTGTGGAAAACTGTCAGGGACTGATGGAGCTTTGCACCGAGACCTTGGCGCTCCGACCTCTCAGGGGCAGACGCCATTCGGACGGATCGGTGACGGTTCTCTACGATTTTGAGGACTCCGCATCCTGTCTTTTGGTGGAATGTGAAGCAGATCTTTTGCCCTTTGAAAAGAGCGAAGAAATGCGATCCATCTCCTTGCCAAACAATTTCCGTTTGCTCGGGGTGTCAGAGAATGCCCTGCTCATGGATCGCGCAAGGATCTCGCTCAACGGCGGCGCGTACAGCGAATTGTACTCCTGGAGCCGTATTCGTGACGAGCTTCTCAACGATCGCTTTGAGGGAAGAATTGATTTGCGCTACTCCTTCAAGGTCAAAACGATTCCGAGCAGCCTACACCTTGTTACCGAGCCCCTTGGTGGCATGACGGTGACGGTCAACGGCAAAAAGGTCGCGCCGGAATCGGACGGACGGATCGATCCCCGCTTTTTGGGAGCGGATATCCTTCCTTTTGTTAAAACAGGGGACAACGACGTCATCGTTTCCTTTGACTACGTACAGAGACAGGAGGTCTATGACGCGCTTTACGGCGGAGGAAGTGAAACGCTTCGCAACTGTCTGACCTTTGATACCGAGATCGAGCCGATCTATCTGTTTGGCGATTTCCGTGTGTATTCCGAAACCGAGTGGACGTCGGATCAGCCCGGTATTTGGAGAAATGCAGGAGACTTCTTCCTGGATGGATGCAAGGATACTGTGAACCTCAAGAATTTCAACCAAGACGGATTTGTCTTCTTCCGCGGAACGGTTCGGGCAAGCAATACCTTTACGTACCAATCGGGAGATCCCACCACCCTCGTCCTCGGCGGTCGGTTTGCGACCTGCGGCGTGGAGATCAACGGCATAAATCTTGGCGTTCAGCTTTTCTCGGATGCCTTCGATCTTGCACCCTATCTGCGCGAAGGGGAAAATGAACTCGTTGTCACGCTTTGCTTCTCCAACCGCAATCTGTTCGGCCCGCACCACCGTATGACGGCGGAGCCGCACTTCGTCGGTCCTAATAACTTCACCTTTGAGAAGTGCTGGAAGAATGGACATTGCGAGCGATTCAGAGAGGATTATTCCTTCGTCAAATGGGGCATCGGTTTTGATCCGAAGCAGTGAAAAAGCAGCAAAAAACTATTGCAATTCTGCTTTTTTGGTGCTATAATTGATGACGGAATTTTTTGAAAGGAAGTTTACCTGCTATGAAAATCAAATCCAAAAACGCAACCAAAAGGTTGGTGCTTTCTTCTCTGATCGCGGCACTGATTTGCGCGGCAACCTCTCTCATTAAGCTGCCCACTCCCTTGGGTTATATCCATGCGGGTGATGCGCCTGTTATTCTGGCGGCGTATCTGCTGTCTCCGACCTACGGATTTCTTGCGGCGGGAATCGGCTCCTGCCTTGCGGACGTATTTTCGGGATACGCGGTGTACGCGCCTGTGACCTTCCTGATCAAAGGCGGCATGGTGCTGGTGATTGATTGGATTCAAAGGGCTTCCCTCAAGAGGGGCAAGCCGATGACGCTTCAGATTGTGGCAACGCTTGTGGCGGAGACGGTAATGGTGCTGGGGTACTATGTGTTTGAGGGTTTCCTTTATGGATTTGGTGCGGCGTTGGCGTCCGTCCCCTTCAACGTTTTGCAGGGACTCGTTGGAGCGTCCCTTGGGATTCTTCTCCTGCGGGTGCTCAAAAAGAGCAGAGCGCTTGACACATGGAACGTTTTTGACAAAGACCTGAAATAAAAAGAACCAAGCGACGATCTCCTACGAGGTCGCCGCTTTTCTTTTTGTGGAAATTGGGGGCGCATCCGCGCCCCCTGGGGTGGTTCAGGTCAGTGGCATCCGCCGCAACCGTATCCTACGCCGTTACCGCAGCAGCAGGAGAAGAGAACGATGGCAAGAATGATCAGCCATACCCAGTTGTTGTCAAACAGTTGGCACAAGCAGTTGTTGTTCATGGTATTCCTCCGAGGTGAATTGAAGGACGGAACGCAAAGGGATCGCCCTTCTGCTATCAGTTTATGTCGCGCATGGGGGGATGTGCGGCTTTTTTGTCGGAGGAGGCTTTTTCTTTTCCGCTTGACAAACGTTCGGTTTTTGCTTATAATGAAGGTAATGACAAGATAGACTTCAAACGATGCAGGAGGTGAGGAAATGGCAGGAAATATTACGAGAGAATCTCCCGTGACGGTGCTCCCGGGTGTGGGAAAGGTGCGCGCGGCGAGCTATGCGCGTCTTGGAATTTTGACGCTGGGAGATCTCTTGGCGCATTTCCCGCGGGCGTATGAGAACAGAGGGGATATCCGCCTTCTGACCGATGCGCGTACCGACGGCAAGAGTGCCGTGGTGCTCACGGTTGCAACCGCTCCGAAGATCGTTCGTCTTCGCAGTCAAAAGAGCTTTTTGAAGTTCCGCGCCTACGACGAGAGCGCCTCCTGCGAGATCGTATATTTCAATCAGGATTACCTCAAGGACAAGTTTCAGATCGGCTCGGAGTTCCGCTTCTGGGGACGCGTCGAGCCGAAGGGACGAAACGGATTTTCCATGTCCTCTCCCGTGGCGGAGGCGTGGGTGGAGGAGATGCCGCCGCGATCGCTCTGCGCCGTTTGGCGTCTGACCGACGGACTGACGCAGAAGCAGGTCGAAAAGGATATTTTCACAGCTCTTTCCCTGCTTGGCGGGGCTATCGAGGATCCGTTGCCTACCGAGATCCGTCAGAGACGGGAGCTTTGCACCCTCTCATTTGCGGAGCGGAATATCCATCAGCCCGAGACGGCAAAGGATCTCATGATCGCAAGACGTCGGCTGGTCTATCAGGAGTTTTTTGATTTCTCACTTGGCGTATCCATGTCTCAGGAGGAGTCCAAGCGACAGGATGCTCCCGTTTGCGAGAACGGCGACATCAGCCGTCTGACGGCGCAGCTTCCTTACCGTCTGACGGGGGCGCAGACGCGCGTGATTGAGGAGATCCGTCGGGATATGGCAAAAAACGTTCCCATGGCGCGCATGATCGTGGGAGACGTGGGCTGCGGAAAGACGGTCTGCGCGGCAGCGGCAATGCTGATCGCGGTTCAGAGCGGACGGCAGGCGGCGCTTATGGCGCCGACCGAGATTCTGGCGCGTCAGCATTATCTGGATCTTTCCCCCTACTTTGAGGCAATGGGCATTACCTGCGCGCTTTTGATCGGCGCATCCACCGCAAAGGAGAAGCGCGAGATCAAGGAGGCGCTTGCATCCGAGCGAGATGAGGAGAGACTGGATATCGTGATCGGCACGCACGCCCTTTTGTCGGACGGCGTGGAATTTGCGCGCCCGGGGTTGGTGATCACAGACGAGCAGCATCGCTTTGGAGCCCGTCAGAGAGCACTGCTTTCTCAAAAAAATGCACACGCGCACCTGCTTGTCATGAGCGCAACGCCCATTCCGAGATCTCTTGCGCTGGTTTTGTACGGCGATATTGCGCTGTCCCGGATCGACGAGATGCCGGCAGGAAGACAAAGGGTAGACACCTTCGTGGTGGACGAATCCTACCGCGCGCGACTGAATGGATTTATCGAAAAGCAGCTTGCCGAGGGCGGACAGGTGTACGTGGTATGTCCTGCCGTTGAGGAGCAGGAGACCGAGCCGGATGAAGTGGAGCTTGGCGATCTGAACCCCGCGGACGGATCGGTATTTGCTGAACAGAAGCCTCCTCTCAAGGCGGCCGTGGCGTATGCGGCAGAGCTCTCAAAGGTCTTTCCGAGCACGGAGGTTGCTTTCATTCACGGAAAGCTGAAGAGCCGTGAGAAGGAAGAGATCATGCGACGCTTTTCGGAGGGAGGGATCGGGATTCTCGTTTCCACGACGGTGATCGAGGTTGGCGTGAACGTTCCGAACGCCTGCCTGATGATCGTGGAGAACGCCGAGCGGTTCGGACTGTCCCAGTTGCATCAGCTCAGAGGCCGTGTTGGCCGCGGATCGAGAAAATCCTACTGCATTCTTGTTGCGGGAGGAGAGGACGGCTCGATTTCCGAGACCTCTCGCCAGAGACTTCACGTCATGCACACCACCTACGACGGCTTTGCGATTGCCGAGCAGGATCTGGCCCAGCGAGGCCCCGGAGATTTTCTCGGGAATGCTGCGGACGGATCGGTTCGTCAGAGCGGCGCGCTATGCTTCCGCTTGGCAAGCACCGCCGAGGATTCGGAGCTGATGGTGCAGGCGACCGAGGACGCCAGAGAGATCCTGCGAGGGGACGGAGAGCTTGCCGCCCACCCCGCTCTTGCGGAGCGTGCAAGACGGATGTTCTCCATCGAATCGGGACTCATCAGTTAGAAAAAAGCGTGCGGCAGCACACCAAACGGTGTCCTCCGTACGCTTTTTGAAGGCTTTTTGAAAAAATCTTCCTTAAAATACTGTCAAAATTCAAAAAAAATTAAAAAAAGGGTTGCAAAATTAAAAAAACTGTGATATACTATGTCATGGTAGTATAAGATGAGAGTATTGGAGTGGGTTTTCGGAGAGGACCCGCTCTTAATTTTTGAAAAATACGAAATGCTATACTATAATAAGATGAACGGAGTCAACCCATGAAAAAAAGTGGCGGAAACGTCGTAGCGACGGTAAAGAAGCTGGCAGAGCCGATTGCAGAGTCTCTCGGCTACGAGCTTTGGGACGTGGAATACGTCAAGGAGGGCGCGGATTACTACCTGCGGATCACCATTGATTCGGCAGAGGGGATCACCATTGACGATTGCGAGAAGATGCACCGCGCGATCGATCCCGTCCTGGACGAGGCAGATCCCATCGAGGGCTTCTATCACCTGGAGGTCTCCTCTACGGGAATTGAGCGCGAGCTCAAGACCGACCGCCATATTCAGGCGAGCGAGGGCTGGAGCGTGGAGCTTCGCTTGTACGCTCCCGTGAACGGCTCCAAGACCTATACGGGAGAGCTTCTCCCCTTGGGCGAGGACGGCGCGATCAGAATTGCCGCAGATCCAAACGGTGAAGAGCTTTCCTTCCCCCGCGCGTCGGTTGCATCTCTGCGTACGCGCTATGATTTTGATGACGAGAAATGATCAAGAGTGAGATAGATTGAGAAAGGATACAGAAGAATGAATTCAGAGTTTTTTACCGCCCTTGAGCTGCTTGAGAAGGAAAAGGGAATCCCGGCCGATTACATGATCGAAAAGATTGAGGCCGCTCTTGTTTCGGCGTACAAAAAGGAGTACGGAAACAACACCAACGTTCGCGTGCTGATCGACCCTGCCAAGAAGGATGTGCGTGTATATCAGCAGAAGGAGGTCGTTGAGGTTGTAGAGACCCCCGAGACGCAGGTCAGCCTGGAGGACGCAAAGCTCAAGTCCAAGAGAGCGACTGTCGGAAGCGTGCTGGAATACGAGGTAAAGACCAAGGATTTCCGCCGTTTGAGTGCCGCAGCCGCAAAGTCTGTCATCATTCAGGGCATTCGCGAGGGCGAGCGTCGCGCAATGCAGGAGGCTTACGAGGATAAGCACGAGGAGATCATTACGGCGACCGTCAGCAAGGTGGATCCCGAGAACGGAAACGTCGTGCTGGATACCGGTACGAGCCGCGCCGTCCTGCTCCGCTCCGAGCAGATCCCCGGCGAGAGATTCCGCGTGGATGATAAGATCAAGGTCTTCGTCATGGAGGTCAACAAGGAGAGCCGCGGACCGCTGGTAACCCTTTCCCGCGCGCACGCAGGACTGGTTCGCAGAATGTTTGAGTTGGAGATCCCCGAGATCGCAGACGGAATTGTTCTGGTAAAGGGCGTCAGCCGTGAGGCAGGATCCCGTACCAAGATCGCGGTGATGTCCAGAGATCCCGACGTTGATCCCGTAGGCGCTTGTATCGGCAGCCACGGATCGAGAATTTCGGGCATCGTTGACGAGCTTCGCGGGGAAAAGGTTGATATTGTCAAGTACAGCGAATCCATCGAGGAATACGTTGCGGCTGCACTGGCACCTGCATCGGTTCTCTCGGTTACCGTTACCGGTGAGCGCAGCTGCCGCGTACGCGTTGAGCCCGATCAGCTTTCTCTTGCCATCGGTAA
>JAZSBE010000060.1:0-64632 GCA_045602215.1 Eubacteriales bacterium
GACTTATCTTTATCAAGCCCTGCGCCCGCCTGCACAATATGCGGACGCTTGACGCCAAGCCCGATAACAAGCGTCGCTTGACTGCGCTTGAGACCATGCACGTGTATGCTCCCTTGGCGCACCGCTTGGGTATGCAGCGTATCAAGCAGGAGCTGGAAAATTACAGTCTGAAGTATCTGGACCCCATCGGCTATGACGAGGTTCGGACACACATCGAGGAAAAATACGGACAGAACTATAACTCAATCGAGGGAATCCGATCTGCCGTCAGCAGGAAAATGGAGGAGAACAATATCCATTTCACGCTGGAGGGAAGAATCAAGTCGGTGTACTCCATTTATCGCAAAATGTACACCCAGAACAAGTCCTTTGATCAGATCTATGACTTCTACGCCTTGCGTATCATTGTGGATACCGAGCTGGAATGCTATACCGCGCTGGGATTGATCCACGAGATGTTCAACTCCATGCCGGGAAGATTCAAGGATTACATTTCAACTCCGAAGCCGAATATGTACCGCTCTCTCCATACCACCGTCATCGGACGGGACGGCATTCCCTTTGAGGTGCAGATCCGTACCTGGGAAATGCATCACGTAGCGGAGTACGGTATCGCGGCGCATTGGAAATATAAATCGGGCGCGACCTCCAAGGAGGAGATGGATCAGAAGCTGGCGTGGATCGCAAGCCTGATCGAGACCGAGGAGGGAACCAAGGACTCCGAGGAGTTCATGGACGCCCTCAAGACCGACATCTTCCAGGACGAGGTCTTCGTCTTCACGCCTAAGGGAGATGTCATTGCACTTCCAAACGGATCCAACATCATCGACTTTGCTTACGCCGTTCACTCGGCGGTGGGTAACAAGATGATCGGAGGAAAGATCAACGGTATGATCGTGCCGATCGACCGCGTTCTTCAGAACGGAGAGATCATCGAGGTCCTCACGTCCTCCTCCTCGCGCGGTCCCAGCCGAGACTGGCTCAATATCGTCAAAACCTCTTCGGCGCGCGCCAAGATCCGCGCGTGGTTCAAGAAGGAAAAGCGCGGCGACAATATTGCAATGGGACGTGCGGCGATTGAGGGAGAGATCCGTCGGCTGTGCGGAAAGAATATGCCCGGAGAGGCGCAGAGAGAGGAAATTCTGCAGCCCATCAGCACGCGCTTTGGATACAACAGCATCGAGGATTTCTATGCCGCGATCGGTTACGGCGGACTGGCAATGTCCAAGATTCTCAAGCGGCTTCAGGGCGAGTGCGCGAAGTTCATCCGAACCGATGAGGAGGAAACCGCTCCCATTCTGGTGGCAGAGCAGGTGCCGATCAAGCCCCTGCAGAAGCATCAGAGATCCAATGGCGGCGGGGTTGTCGTGGATGGCGAGGCAGGATGCCTTGTGAAGTTTGCAAAGTGCTGCAATCCTCTGCCGGGAGACGAGGTGATCGGCTTTGTGACCAAGGGCTTTGGAATCTCTATTCACAAAATGGATTGCCCGAACGTCAAGCAGGGAAGATTCAATCCCGAATACGTTGACCGCTGGAAGGCGGCACATTGGGATCTTCCTCACGGCAATGATAATCAAAGTATGTACGAGGCACTTCTGCAGATCCACAGCGACGACCGCATCGGTATGCTGGCGGATATCACGGTGGCACTGGCGGATATGCGCGTGTCGATTTTGCAGGTGAACGTGGTCAGCCGAGGCGCGGATGAGGCGATCGTAAATCTGAAGGTCGGATGTAAGAATATCGATCACTATAACGCCATCGTTTCGAGATTGCGCGGACTCAACGGTGTGAATGACATTCTGCGCGGATTTGCATAACCGTTTGATTGTTTTACAGAAGGGAGAGAGCCGACGATGAAGGCGGTGCTTCAAAGAGTTACACACGCAGAGGTTGAGGTGGACGGCAAGACCGTCGGAAGCTGCGGACAGGGATTTCTGATCCTGCTTGGCGTCGCGCAGGGCGACACCGAACGGGAGGCGGAGCTTCTATGCAGAAAGATCGTGAATCTTCGTGTGTTTGAGGACGATGCGGGGAAGATGAACCGTTCGATTCTGGACGTGGACGGCGAGGCACTTGTGATTTCACAGTTTACGCTGATGGCAAACTGCCGACACGGAAACCGTCCCGACTTTATGGCATCCGCCAAGCCGGACGTTGCAATCCCTTTGTACGAATATTTTAAGAAATTGGCAGCAGAGAGTATTCGACGTGTTGAATGCGGTATTTTTGGGGCAGACATGAAGGTCAGTCTCCTCAATGACGGCCCTGTTACCATTGTTTTGGATACCGATACTCTGAAGAAAGAAAAATAAAGGAAGTTTGCCATGAGATTGATATTGGATGGAAACATCAACATATACTATGTTCAGACCCTTTGCATGATCTTTTTCCCCGGAGCCAAATTTGGGGCAACCGAGCAGGAGGATCCGAGTGCTCCTGAGCTGCGTCTGACGCTGACCGAGCAGGAGAACGGCATGGAAGCGACGGCGACCCTGACCGTGGACGGCAAGAGTGAGACGGCAACGAAGTTTTGGGAGTTTTCCGAGCATCATACCAATGAAAAAACGGCAAAGCTTGCTTGCGGCGCGGCAGTCATTGCGGCGTGCGGGTCCTTGCTTGGATACCGTCCCTCCTGGGGAATGCTGACGGGTGTGCGTCCCTCCAAGGTCGCGACGGAGCTGCTCCAGAGAGGCTGCAGCAAGACCAAGGTCAAGAAGATCCTGACGGCAGAATACGGCGTGATCCCCAAGAAGGCATCGCTTGCCACCGACGTGGCGCTCGTGGAGCAGAAGATCATCGGAACGCCCGGAAAACGCGATTGCAGCGTTTATATTTCGATCCCGTTTTGTCCGACGCGTTGCACCTATTGCTCCTTCGTTTCCTATACGTCGAAAAAGCTTTTGGATACGCTTCCCGATTATCTGGCACATCTCGTTGCAGATGTGCGCGCGACCTTTGCTAAGATCCGCGAATTGGGATTGAACGTCAAAACGGTCTATATCGGCGGCGGAACACCCACCATTCTCTCGGCGGATCAGCTCAGGCTTCTGTTGTCTACCGTCGCGGAGTGTACCGACGTGAGCTTGCTTGAGGAGTACACACTGGAATCGGGCAGAGCAGATACCATCACGGCAGAGAAATTTGCGGTTGCCAAGGAATACGGCGTTACACGAGTGTGCGTCAACGCGCAGTCTCTTTCGGATGAAGTGCTCCGCAACATCGGCAGAAGCCACAATACAGAGGATTTTCTGCGCGCGTTTGAGATTGCAAGGGAATCCGGAATTTCGCAGATCAATACCGATCTGATCGTTGGATTGCCCGGGGATACCTTCAAGATCTTTTCTGCAGGCTTTGACAAGGTTCTTTCTCTCAGACCCGAAAACGTTACGGTACATACCTTCTGCGTGAAGAAGGCGTCGGAGATCCTGCGGCAGGACGGTCACGTCTATTCTTTGCGTGGAGGAGATGCAGGAAAGTGTGTGGACTATTCCCAGCTCAAGGCGATTCAGGAGGGCTACAAGCCTTACTATATGTACCGTCAGAAGAATACGGTCGGGAACTATGAAAACGTGGGCTTTGCTCTGGAAGGCGCAGAATGTAAGTATAACGTATACATGATGGAGGAAGTGCATTCCATTTTCGCGGCAGGCGCGGGCGCGGTTTCCAAGATGGTGAACTACAGTCCCGTCGGTGGCGGAAATCCCGTCATTGAGCGGTTGTTTTATCCCAAGTATCCGTATGAGTACCTTCAGGACCAAAGCACCGCCGAAAAGCTGGAGAAGATGGAGCAATTCTACCGTCAACACCAATTGCTGAACTGACAAAACGTCAGGTTCTGCCCGATGGATATCGGGAAGGAGGATGCTTATGAAGAAGCATTACGAAGTGAAACCAAATCTGTCACATGACGAAATCACGCGCTTGATTTCCGCGGGCGAGCGCTATTTTGAGTCGCAGCTTGAGGAGATCTCAAGGTCGCTTTTGGAAAAAGCGGATCTGCATTTTCTCGGACTGACAGGACCAACCTGCTCGGGAAAAACGACGTCTGCAAATCTGCTCACCGATCTTCTGGAATCGCACGGAAAGCAGATTCACGTGATTTCGATTGACGATTTTTACTATGATAAGCCCCATCTCTTGGAGATGACAAGAAAGAAGGGCGAGACCAAGCTGGATTACGATTCGGAGGAGACCATTGACATCTCCCTTCTGGAATCCTGTGTGGAGTCGCTCAGGGCAGGGAAGCGAACGAGGCTTCCGAAATTCAATTTTACAACGGGACTTCGCGAGGCAGGGGAGGAGATCCTTCCCTCTGCCAAGGACGTCTTTCTCTTTGAGGGGATCCAGGTTCTCTATCCCCGTGTGGATCGCATTCTGCGTAGCTCGCAGTATCAGAGTATCCACATCGCGCCCCAGTCCTCTATCGAGATCGGGGGAGAGGTCTTTGAGCCGAATGAAATCCGCTTGATGCGAAGGCTCGTCAGGGACTATCATTTCCGCAACGCCGAGCCGGAGTTTACCTTTACTATCTGGCAAAGTGTGCGGGACAACGAGGAAAAACTGATCTTTCCGAACGTGCATTTGTGTGACTACAAAATCGACTCAACTATGCCGTACGAGATCGGTATTTTGAAACCCTATCTGGAGAACATTCTGCCAAGGGTTACAAGCGATCCCGTACACGCTAAGCAGGCAAGCTCCATTTTGGCAGAGCTTGAGAACGTGCAAGCACTCCCGTCAGATCTGATCCCTCAAAATTCACTGTACAAGGAATTTATTTAACGATGAAATTATTACTCAAAAACGCGACGTTGCTCCCCGAGTACGGCTTTGCAGATCGGCGCGTAAACGTATTGATTAAGGATAAGAAAATCTACGGAATTACAGAAGTTCTGCCGGATGATTTCGTGGCGGACGAGGTGGTAGATTGCGGCGGTAATCTGCTGATTCCCGCGTTTTACAACGCGCACTGTCACGCGGCAATGACCCTTTTCCGAGGATACGGCGAGGATCTCCCGCTCCAGCGGTGGCTTGAAGAGAAGATCTTTCCCGCAGAGGAGCATCTGACCTTCCGCAGTGTCTATCACGGAACGATGCTGGCGATCGCGGAGATGCTGAAATCGGGTATCGCGTCCTTCTCGGATATGTATATGTTTGAGGACGCGGTCGCGGAGGCGGTTCTTGCCAGCGGCATCAAGGCGAATCTCTCCAGATCTTTGGTCTCCTTCGATCCGAACGTGGATATGAGCCAGGAAAACCGTATGGTCGAGGCGATCCGCCTGGCAGAGTGGTATCACGGCATCGATGACGGCAGGATCCTCGTGGATTTCTCCCTTCACGCCGAATACACCAACATCCCCAAGGCCTGCGAATACGTCGCGGAGATTGCAAAGAGATTCAAAACGGGTATGCAGATCCACCTTTCCGAAACCGAGAAGGAGCACATGGACTGCATCGGCAGATGGGGTAAGACTCCTACGGAGTTTTTCCGAGACACGGGTGTTTTGGACGTCCCAACAACGGCGGCGCACGGCGTTTGGCTTCAGGATAGCGATCTTCCCATTCTCGCAGAAAAGAAGGTTACCATCGCGCACAACCCCGTGAGCAATCTCAAGCTCGGAAGCGGCGTGATGCCTCTGAAAAAGCTGATGAATGCAGGGATCAACGTTGCGCTCGGAACGGATGGCGTGGCATCAAACAACCGCTTGGATGTTCTCCGTGAGCTTCAGACGGCGGCGATCCTGCACAAGGGTGTGAACCGAGATCCTGCCTGCCTCACGGCAAGAGAGGTGTTCCCCTTGGCGACGCGGAACGGCGCGATAGCGCAGAGAAGAGGGGATTGCGGAGAGATCAAGGTCGGCAATCGCGCGGATCTGGTGCTCCTCGACCGCAACACGCTACATAACGTCCCGTGCTTTGACGATTATGCAATGATCGCCTACAGCGCAGAGCGAAGCGACGTACGAATGACCATGGTCGATGGACGCATACTTTACCGAAACGGTGAGTATACTTCCATTGATGAGGAACGGATGCGATTTGAATGCCGCGAGACGTTTGCTCATTACTTTGAGTAAACGGCGGTGAACGGAAATGGTGGAAAGCAAGAATACAGCAAGAAAAAGCTTCTTTTCGGGCGTGCTGTTGTTATCGCTTTCCACCGTTCTGGTTAAGGTCGTCGGATTCGTTTATAAGATCCCCATGCTCTCCTATCTCGGATCGGTGGGAATGGGGTATTTTCATTCGGCGTATGAGATTTACGCCATGTTCTGCGTGATTGCAACCGCAGGACTTCCGGTAGCGCTCTCCCTATTGATTTCCGCCGCTCTGGCGCGAGAGGATCACACGCGTGTGAGGAAAATCTTTCAAACGGGGATCAAGGTCTTTTTTGTTGTTGGACTGGCAGGGAGCGCAATCATGATCGCATTGGCACCGGCGTTCTGCTGCATGATTCAAAGCCAAAACGCCTACGACTGTATTTTGGCGATTGCGCCGACCGTTTTCTTCGTCTGCCTTTCCTCTGCGTATCGCGGATATTTTCAAGGATATCAGAGAATGATGCCGACGGCGGTCTCGCAGCTGATCGAGGCAGTTGGAAAATTGATCTTCGGGCTGTTGTTTGCCCGCATCGCATTACAAAGAGGCATGGAACCTCCCAAAATCGCGGCGGCGGCAGGATGGGGATTGACGCTCGGAACCGCGTTTTCTGCGGTTTATCTGATGATCGAAAAGGCTCGGTTTGATCGACGGGAGAAGAAACGGTTGTGTGCTCTTGAGCAAACCGTGATCGCTTCTCCGTCGCCGATTTTATCTCCGCTTGCAAGACTTGCGATCCCCATGACGCTGGGGGCATCGGCGGTGAGTCTGACAAAGCTGATTGATATGACCATGATCCTGCGCCGATTGCAGTCGATCGGTCTGACCGAAATTGCGGCAAACGAGATTTACGGGAGCTATACCACCCTGGCTCTCTCCATCTACTCCTTGTTGCCTTCCTTGGTGGGGACCATTGCTTTGCCGCTGATCCCGATTCTGTCCTCTGCGATCGAGGTCGGAGATCGGGAAAGGCAGAGAAGTATGATCCGCACGTCTTACCATCTGACCACGATGCTGGCGATTCCTGCGGCGCTTGGCGTATCGGCCTTTGCAAGACCGATCCTTTCCCTGCTGTTTGGAAGGGAAGCCGAGGCGGTCGAGCAGGCGGCTCCGCTTTTGTCGATGCTGGGCGTCTCGATCTTTCTCTCCTGCATGATTGCCGCCAGCAATTCGGTCCTGCACGCATATCGCTCGGTCAACCGTCCGATTCTATCCATGCTTGCAGGGGCGGTCGTAAAGGTAGTGTCGGCATATTTTCTCATTGGAATCCCATCGGTCGGGATTCTGGGAGCTCCCATCAGTACCTTTGCGTGCAATCTCACTGTTGTTGCGCTCAACCTTTTCTTTGCAGCAAGATTGCAGAAGATTGACGATCTGATCGCGGTGTTCGGAAAGCCCCTTGCGGCGTCTATTCCTGCCGTGGGGATTCCGTTTTGTCTGTATCAGTTGTTCACGATGCAGTTCGGAGAAAGTATGGCCCTGAGCGTAGGCGCGCTTTCTCTCGTAGTTGTTTTGTATGCTTTTTTCGCTTGCCTTTTGGGGGTAATCACCTCGGAGGATCTGGCGTCTCTTCCCATGGGCAATCAAATTGCCGGATTATTTACGAAAATTCATCTGCTTCGCGCGGATTGACTGTTTGAGGGATATATGAATCAAAAAGAAACGATTGAAGCGTTGCTTCAAAAAAAGAGCTATCAATTTGACGATCTGAAGGCGATCATGGCGATTTTGAGATCTGACGGCGGATGTCCGTGGGATCGCGAGCAGACACACGAAAGCATTCGCTCCTGCATGATCGAGGAGACCTACGAGGTGATCGAGGCGATCGATACCGAGAACACCTCGCTTCTTCGTGAGGAGCTTGGGGACGTTCTCTTTCAGATTATGTTCCATTCCCAGATCGAATCCGAAAAAAATGAATTTTCGGTGGATGATGTGGTCAATGATATCTGTGTGAAGATGATCCACCGTCACCCGCACGTTTTTATGCAGGGGCAGGTGCTGAGGAGCGCGCAGGACGTCGTGGAGCGCTGGGAGCGGATCAAGGTCGAGGAGAAGCAAAGGAAGACGACGGCGTCTCGTCTGCGATCCATTCCTCCTATGCTGCCTGCGCTGATGCGAGCGCAAAAGGTTTCGTCAAAGGCGGGATTGACGCAGCTCGAATCGGACGGTGAAAGAGAGATCTGCAGGCTCGTCGATTCGCTTTTGAACGCTGGGGAAGAGGGAAGGACGGAAGCCCTTGGAGAGCTTCTGATGAAGCTCTCGATTTGGGCGGATGCGAAGGAAATTGACGCCGAATTTGCACTCGGACAAGCCGTCGAACGTCAAATTCAAGAAATTGAGAAAAAAGAGTGTCAAATTTGTGAAAAAAATTGATTTTTTTATCAAAATATATGGAAAACCTCTTGCAAAACGCCTGATTATATGGTAAAATAAACACATAAAAATAAAAAATAAGGAGAATTTTCCCATGAAAAAAGCAGAACTCATTGAGAAGATCGCAAAAGAGACCGGTATGACCAAGAAGGACGTTACCGCAGTTTGTGATGCACTGGTTGCATCCATCGCTGACGTAATGGCAGCAGGAGATTCCATTCAGCTTTCCGGCTTTGGAACCTTCTCTTCCAAGGTTCGTGCAGCTCGCACCGGCAGAAATCCCCAGACCGGCGCTGCGATCGAGATTCCCGAGAGCCGTCTGGCAGCTTTCAGCGCAAGCAAGACCCTCAAGGAGAAGCTCAACGGCTGATTTTGAATGAGGCTTGATAAATTTCTTAAGGTTTCCAGAATCATCAAACGTCGCACCGTTGCCAACGAGGCTTGTGATGCCGCCCACGTGACGGTAAACGGCAGACAGGCAAAGGCGTCCTATGACGTCAAGGAGGGCGATGTGATCGAGGTGACCTTTGGGCAGAGAACGCTCAAAATCCGAGTCCTGGACGTAAAAGAACATACGCTCAAGGCTGATGCGTCGAATCTTTACGAGGTTCTATCCTGAGAGGAATAAATTCTTGCGCTGTGACATATGGTAGACCAACCTGATTTTTGGGAGGGATACTATGAACACCGAGAAACACAGTTCCACACAAACGCTGTCGCTCACAGACAGAAAGTCTTTGGATTTGAACGGAGTGAATGACGTGATTCGCTTTGACGAGGAGGGAGTAGTGCTTTCTACGGTTTGCGGAACGCTGACTGTGGAAGGCACTTCTCTCCATGTTAGAGTCCTGAATTTGGAGGAAGGGAAGGTCGAAATCGACGGAAAGGTCGATGCTTTGCTATATTTCGATGCGACCGAGGACGGCGGATCTAAGCGCGGTCTGTTTTCCAAGCTCTTTCATTAAAAAAAGATGACGGTATCGCAGACGCAGCTTGCCCTTCTGTATCTCTGTTCGATTTTCATGGGGGCGTCCTTGGGATTGCTCTACGACGGCTTTCGGATCGCGAGAATTTTTCTGGGAGAGCATTTTTCAAAGGTTGCAAACCGATTTGAGGCGGTCGATCTCCCCCTGATCGGCGCGCCCAAAAAACCAAAAAGCAGAAATAAGCTGAGAGCGATTTTCCTTTTCGTCAGCGATTTTTTGTTCTGCATCATCGCATCTGTGGCTTTGATCCTGCTTTTTTATCAGATGAATCACGGAAAGATTCGCTTTATGACCTTTGTTTTTGCGGGGGCAGGGTTTTATCTGTATCGCTTTACCATTGGAAAACTGGTCATGGCATGCTCGGAGACCGTTGCGTTCGTTCTGCAGACGGCTGTGAGGTACGGTTGCTTTTTCGTCTGTTTTCCATTCAAATGGTTTGCGCGAAAGGTGTATCACCTCATAAAAGCGATCGTCAGAAAGCAAACGGAGAAACGGATGAAGCGGATTCGGGTTCGCTATACCGCGTATCAGCTGGCGCATCCCGAGTCGATCATAGGCGCGGCTTTGCCAAAGGAAGAAAAAAAGAAAGGAGTACGGTACCGTGGAAGAAAAAAAGAGGCAATTCAGCCTTAGTCTGTTGGTCAGAATTTTTCTGGCTGTCATTGTGGTCGTCTCCCTTGCCGTATTCGTGAGCAGCGTGATGCGCTATAATGAGCTTCGCGCAGAGCAAGAGGAGCTGGAAGCGACCAAGGCAGAGCTGATCGAGGAAAAAGAGGAGCTCGTGGAGCTTTCCGATTCAAAGGGAACAGAGAAATTTGTCGTAAAGATGGCAAGAAGGTTCTGGAACTTGTTTTTCCCCGATGAGGAAGTATACTACAACGATAGAAATTCGTAAAGAAAGATTGTGACCATGGCAGAGAAGAAAAAAGAAGCACAAAAGATCGTAGCGCAGAACAAAAAGGCGTGGCACGATTATTTTGTAGAGGAAAAGTATGAGGCGGGCGTGGCGCTTTGCGGCACCGAGATCAAGAGCATCCGTCGGGGAGCAGTGAACCTCAAGGATTCCTACTGTTCCTTTGACAAGGGCGAGATGTTTGCGACCGGCGTGCATATCAGTCCTTATGAGCAGGGAAACCGCTTCAATCACGAGCCTCTCAGAGACAAAAAGCTCTTGATGCACAAGAGAGAGATCATGAAGCTTCAGGGACTCGTGCAGCAAAAGGGATATACGCTGATCCCCTTGTCGCTTTATTTTTCGGGAAGCTTTGTGAAAATGGAGATTGGACTTTGCAGAGGTAAAAAGCTGTACGATAAGCGAGACGCCGATGCAGAGAGAGCGGCAAACCGAACTATGGATCGGCATATGAAGGACAGCCGATACGAGGAATAAGGGACGGTCGAAATTTCCATATATTTGCGGTTGTTTTTTCTTGACAAAGAAGAGAAAATCGGATATAATAGAAAAGCAAATCTGCGCGAGGAGACGCGTGGATTGCCATGCGACGGATTCCAAGCGATTCCGCCCCGAATGGGGGTGCAATGGTTTCGACGGGGATTCTGAGGCAAGATAAGCGTGGCGAGCCGGGTAATCTCGAAAACTGCCTAAACTTAAAAAATAAACGACAACAATTACGTTGCTATGGCTGCCTAAGTTTTGCGCTTCGGCGTAAAACTTGGCGGTGCCGTGACCTGCGGGTCACCCGTTCCTCCGCGGAGGACTGCGACTGCGGACTGAACGTCATCTGAGCAGTGAACTTGCATCGGGGTTTCGCCCTTGAACCGATCAAGCACAAAAGGGCTACCGAGCGGTGGAGTGTGTCTGTTCACGCCTCCAATCGGGAAATCAAAATAACAGACTGTCCACGAAGAAAGTTTTGTCAAGGGGTTTTCGGACATGGGTTCGATTCCCATCATCTCCACCAAAAGAGAATGGCTGGCACATCGTGCCAGCCATTCTCTTTTGGTGGAGCTAATTCGCTACGCGAATTGAACCCCGCAAATTCGCAGAATTTGCCGAGGAACGCGCGTGATGAAGGGGGCTTAAGGTTTGATAAAATTAAGGCGCGCGTTTGGGTTCAGATTCCCATCCTGCGCAGATCGAACCCCGCGAATTTCAAAGCAACGCTTTGAAATTACGCCAGTGCGTGCGCTTAAATAGAAGCGAAAAAATTTGCAAAACAGGAGCGCACGCGTGGTTTCAGATTCCCCATTTATTGCTTTTTCATCTGTCTGAGGAACAGGAGCACCGCGATCGCAAGGGCGACGACGGCATATCCGAGTACCCAGAAGAGGTGCGGGAATATTTCTCCGAAATTTCCTGAGAGCACTGCGCGCTCCAGCTCTACCGCGTGTACGAAGGGAAGGGCGTAGGCGATCTTCTTGAACGTGCCGCCCACCAGCTCCAGATCAAACCACGTGCCCGACAGCCACGCCGAGAGGTTTGTCAGCAGCGCGCCGCAGATTCCTCCGACCTGCTTGTCATTTAAGATGCTTCCAAAGAGCAATCCAAGCGCGATGAAGAGAACCGAGATGGGAATGATAAAGAGAACTGCCAGCAGAACGTTGACCGTGATCTCAAGCCCGAGAATGAATGCCACCAGATAGCAAATGATACTCTGCGCCACCGCAAAGGGAACGATCGGCAGAGTGTAGCCAAGGATAAAATCGATCGGGCGGAGAGGCGTGGTGTAGAGTCTTTGAAGCAGCGAGCTGCCTCTGTCCTTTGAGATCAGGAATGCGGAAAAGAGAGTCATAAAGGAGAGCCCGAAGACCGTGATGCCGGGAGTCAGGTGCGCGATCTCAAAGAGGGGAACCGGCACGTTTGCCTGAATGGCGCTCAAAAGGAAAATCAAAACGAGAGGGAATCCAAGACCAAAGCATACCGTTAAGGGATCGCGAAGGATTTCCTTGGTGTTTCTGTTTGCAAACGTAAGCATTTTCATTGTGCTCCCCCCTTTACGATGCGGACGAACGCCTGTTCAAAGCTGTCCGTTTCTGCCAATCGCTTGATCTCTTCTGCAGTGTCGCATACGAGAAGCCTTCCGTCCTTCATGATGGCGATGCGGTCGGAGAGCGCCTCGGCCTCCTCCATATAATGCGTTGTTAAAATGATGGTAACCTTACCCTTCAGGGCGCGGATCATATCCCAAAGATCGCTCCGCGCGATGACGTCAAGTCCAAGCGTTGGCTCGTCAAGAAAGAGAATTTTCGGCTCGCTGATCAGCGCCATGGCGATGCTGAGCCTGCGTTGCCAGCCGCCCGACAGCTTTCCTGCCTTTCTGTCAAGCACGCTCTCCAAACCGAGCAGGGCCGTAAGCTCCTCGATTTTTTTGTTCCGTTTGTCCTTTGTAAAGCCGTGAACGCCGCACATCAGCTCAAGATTTTCTCGAGCAGAAAGCCCGGGAGCTACCGCAGTCTCCTGCGGAGATACGGCGATAAGAGCCTTGACGTCAGTGGTATCCTTGCAGATGCTTTTGCCAAGCAGAAGGGCGTCTCCGTTCGTTGGCGCGGTCAGGCAAGAAAGCATTTTGATGGTTGTGGTCTTTCCTGCGCCGTTGACCCCGAGAAGGGAAAAGAGCTCTCCCTCCTTGATTGACAGAGACAAATTGTCAACGGCGATCACGTCCTTGTAGTGCTTGGTCAGGGATTTGATTTCGATTGCGTTCATTGTTTTTCCTCCTTGGATAGATGCCTTGCGCGGATTCCTTGATAAACGTCGGTCAGCATATTGCTGATCAGATCCGAGTCAAGGGCTAAAAAGGACGTGGCAAGCATGGTTCCGATGCCGTGCACACAGGTCCACGTTTCCAGATGCATAAGCATTGCCGTCTCTCTTGTGACTCCGTTTGCCTGCATGATCAGTTTGATTGATTCCTCAAAATCAGAGGACAACAGGGAAGTGTCCTCCTCGCTTCTGTCACGCATGAACAAAAGCTTGAACAGCTCCTTTTCATCCTTGGCAAAACGCACGTACGCCATTCCGAATGCCTTGTATTGCGGATATTTTCCGCTTTCCACCTCGCTTTTGATGAAGCTGAGGTAGTGATCGTAAGCAGCCAGAATGACCGTCTGTTGCAATTCCTCCATACCCTCAAAATTGGAAAAGATGGGTTGCGTGGAGCAATTCAGTTCTGCTGCGATCGTTCTGGCGTTGATGGCTTCCGTGCCGCTTTTTCGCACTAAATTTAATGTGGTATTAATAATGTCCTCTTTTGTGATTTTTACCTTTGGCGGCATATTTAACCTCCATAATATATCAAGCGTTATATAACCAATGATATCTTAACACAGAAAAATGAGTTTGTCAATAGAAAAATGCAGAAACATAAAAAATGTTTCTGCATTTTCTTTTTATTCTTCCCCAAACATCTTTATCTGCTCGGAGGGGGTAGGCTTTGCCGCGTGGAAGGGGATTCCCAGATGCTCGTAGGCAAGACGGGTGACGCAACGGCCTCTGGGGGTGCGGCTGAGATAACCAATCTGCATCAGATAGGGCTCGTAAACGTCCTCCAGCGTGATGGCTTCCTCGCCAACGGTCGCGGCAAGTGTTTCAAGACCGACGGGACCACCGTCGTAGAATTTGATGATGGTCTCCAGCATCCGTCTATCGGTGTTGTCCAGCCCTAACTGGTCGATCTCCAGCTTGGTCAGGGCAAAGTTTGCAATGTCGGAGTCGATTTTTCCGTCTCCCATAACCTGTGCGAAGTCACGCACGCGCTTGAGCAGACGGTTTGCAATACGGGGCGTACCGCGCGAACGGCTCGCGATCTCCATCGCACCGTCGTCCGAGATCTCCATACCAAGGATCCCTGCGCTGCGGCGCACGATCTCTGCCAGTTCCTCGGGCGTGTAAAGCTCCAGCTTCATCAGCACGCCAAAGCGATCGCGCAGAGGGGTGGTCATTTGTCCTGCACGCGTGGTCGCGCCGATCAAGGTGAATTTGGGCAGATCAATTCGAATACTGCGGGCAGACGGGCCTTTTCCGATGATGATATCCAGCGCGTAATCCTCCATTGCGGGGTAGAGGATCTCCTCCACCGAGCGGGAAAGACGGTGGATCTCGTCAATGAAGAGCACGTCTCCCTCATTGAGGTTGGTCAGGATCGCCGCAAGATCTCCCTGCTTTTCAATGGCAGGGCCGGAGGTGATACGGATGTTCACGCCCATTTCATTGGCGATGATGTTGGAAAGGGTGGTCTTCCCAAGACCGGGAGGGCCGTAAAGCAGAACGTGATCCAAAGGATCGTTTCTACCCTTGGCGGCGTCTATATAAACCTTCAGAATGTCCTTGACCTTCTCCTGTCCGATGTAATCCTCCAGACGTTTGGGCCGAAGCGTGACCTCGCTGTCGGCATCCTCTGCCGTGTAGGAGGTGTTCAGGATTCGGTTCTCAAAATCAAATTCATTGCTATCCATGGGGCATCAAACGCTCCTTTCTTTTATCAGAATTTCATGAGCTTTTTCAGAGATACGCGAATGATCTCCTCAAGCTCGAGGGATGCAGTGTCCACGTCCTTCAGGACACTCATTGCCTCGGCGCGGGAATATCCCAAAACGACCAGTGCGTCGACCGCTTCGCTGAGCTTTCCGCGACCTTGCGGAGCGGCAACCGATGCGGTGGAATCGTCGATCTGGGGCAGTGCGCCTCCCGTTTCCTTCATCATCTTGTCCTTGAGCTCGAGAATGACACGAGCAGCCGTCTTCGGACCGATTCCGTTCGCTTTTGCAATGGTTTTGCGGTCATCGGTGCATACGGCAAGGGCAAATTTCTCGGGGGTGAGCAGGGAAAGGATGGAGATTGCCGCCTTGGGGCCGACGCCCGAAACCGAGATCAGCATCTTAAAGGAGGAAAGCTCCGCCTGCGTTGCAAATCCAAACAGCTCGATATCGTCCTCACGAACGGCAAGATAGGTGAAGAGCTTGACTGTGGGAGGATTGTCGTAGGAGCGCGGGGGCATTGCGTCATAGGTGGTTCCGCTGACGGTAAGCTTGTAGCCAATCCCTCCGACGTCAAGGACGGCGAGGTTGGATTCAAGATGCATCAATTTTCCGCTGATATAGTAAAACATACGAGATTATGCCTTCTTTCTTCGAAGTGATTTTTTCTTCTTTTGATCTCCCTCCGGTACGGAAACGACCGCGCGAAGGAAGGGCTTTTTCTTCATGATGGGCTCCAGTGTCACCAGTGCAAGATAAGTTGTCAAGAAGACGCCCGATATGATGCCGCCAACAAGGAGAACGTTGGGGCTGTACACGAGACTGACGTCGTGTGTTTCGCCCGCTTCTCCTTCAATGTAGAATGCGACCACAGATCCAAGCGCCTTGACAGGCTCAACCTCTTTGCCGTCTACCGTGATGCGCCAACCCTGATCGTAGGCGAGGGTGGTCATGACCAGCTCCTTCTCGCGTGATGCGGTGAAGGTTCCCGTGAAGGAATCCTCGGTGTAATCGGTCACGATCAGCTGATCCTCAGAAAGTCGAGCCATGACGTCCTCAAATACGTCTCTGTCAATGTAGTACAGGCTGGGCTCATCATAGAAATAGTAGAGCCCGTTTCCTTTTGTTTTAGTGCGGAGAGACAGTTTTGTGCCCTCCTGCTGTACGCCGAGAGAGATGATTCGGAGGGTCTCGTGTCCGCCAAAGCTTCCGTAGCTCTTGCCTTCCCGCGCACTCATATCATAAAGTGCCAAAGAGACCTCTCTGGGGTAGTTGGTGGGCATATAATAGTAGAGCTCGGCATTGGTGGGCATATCGAAGGAGTAGGTGAGGGTGCGGGTGATTCCGTCTCCGTCCTCAAAGGTATAGCAAATGTGCCCCTCGGCATAATAAGGATCATTCAGTCCTTCCGACGTAACGGAAACGTCCTGCACGGGAACAAAGACCTGCACGGTCTCGGTTTCTCCCAACATCGCGGTCACGATCGCGTTCAGACGCTCGAAGGGAGAATGATAATCATCTGCGTATTCTGCGCGGCGAACCGTTTCGTCGATGCCGAGCAGTTGATTGAGCCATGCTTTTCCTTTTGAAATGGCATCGCCGATCTCATCTGCGTTCGGTTCGGTGTTTTCAGGCTTGGTAACGGTCGAATCTTCCTCTGTCTTCGGGAGGTATCCGAGGTTAAAGTTCAGCAAATCGTCGCTCACACCGTAGGCGATCGAAAGGGCATACGGATTGAGATATGCTTGATATTTGTCGGTGGATGCGTAGGGATCGTAATATTGATCCAACTCGTTAAAATACTGATCGGCAATGACGTATTTGATACCCAAAAGGGAGTCGCTCACGGGTGTTCCGCCAAGGTATTTTGACCAGTGTGACTCGGATGCGTATCCCATTTTTTGAAGGAACTTTACGGTTTCCTGATTGAGCGTGGAGGTCGAGCCGGACAGTCCGCGCATCTTGAGTGCCATATTGTCGTTGATCTTTCGGAACATGGTCTTTTCCATGCGGTAAAAGGAATCGTCGCTCTCCTGAACCAGATCAACAATGGGGCGCACGTCTTTAAGATAGTTGTTGTAGGTGCTGTATTTGGTGTAGACCACGTCATTGTGGAGGGAATTCATATTGCAAAGACCGTTGACAAGCATTTCCGCGCAGACAACGACCGTCAGAAGAATACAAACTGCCGTTTTGCTCTTATATGCCTGGATCAAACCGAGGACACAGAGATACAAGAGGATCGTTAGGATCGAGAACCAGATGCAGGTCAGCTTGTTCGGCTGAACAAAGGCACCGTCATTGTAGCTCTGCAAATACAGACAGACCAAGCCGAGAATTGCGCCAGCTCCAATCACAACGCGCAGACGGTAGGATTCAAATGCGATGAGCGCACGGCAGGCAAGCGTGCAAAGATAGAAGCAGAGCATGAAGCTGTAGCGGTAGTTGAGCCAGTTGGGCTGTTGGAATCCGTGCCAAAGAAGGTCAAGCACCGTGACAGAAAAGCTTGCAAGGAAAATTGCGATGAAGATTGCCGAGCAGATCTTCTGGCGAATGGAGAATTTTCTGGATATAAAATATGCAGGCAGTAAAAGCAGAGTCAGAACACCGCAATACACGAAGGGGTGTCCCTCGGGACGAACGGTGTCGAATGAGCTGGGGAGGAATTTGTAGAGAAGATCCCGAATGCCGAGCGTAAAGCCCCAGTCCCAGCTTGGATCGGAAAAGGTGCTCTTTCCGAAATTCAGAGAGTAGTAGGCGCACAGGAGAATGACGGCGGAAATTCCGACGGCAAGTACGGAGTAGAACGCCATACGGAGGAGAGACTTCAAAAAGTGAAACCGCTCGCCGAATGGGTTGTTCTCCTGATCCTTTCCGTGACCGATATAGTACAGGAAAAAGTAGAAGAAGCAGTAGATACATACCATGTATCCGATATAGAAGTTGCTGAAGAGTGTGATGGCAAGGAAAAGGGTATAGAGCTTGAATTTTCCGTGCTTGATCAGAGATTCAATTCCAAGCGTAATCAGGGGCAGCCACATCATGGCGTCGATCCACATGGTGTTGTGCTGTTGGACGATTCCGTAGCTGCAGAGCGCGTAGCAAATCGAGAAAATGACGATTGCGTAGGGGCGGCGGTCGGTAGACGTTTTGTGCATATAATAGCCAAAGGTCAATCCGCAGAGCGCCGTTTTGATCAGAAAGAGAACCAAAAGTCCCTCAAGCATCCGCGCGGTCGGGAACAGGCATACAATGAAAGAAAGGGGACTGGAGAGATAGTAGGCGTACATGCCCATAAATTCTCCGCCCATGGCGCGGGCAAAGGAGTAGAGCAGGCTGGCGTCTCCTCTTGCAAAATTGCGAAGCGCCTCAAAAAACCATACGTACTGTCCGTTGAGGTCCAAGACCAGCACACTTCCGTCGCCAAACGGATGGATTCCGCGCAGAAAATACATCAGATAGCAGAGCAGTGCGGGAATCAACGCGCAAAGCGCAAGGTAGCCGTATTCTTCGAAAAAGCCTTTCTTTTGAGACCTTGAATATCCAAAATTTCCGAGTAACCCTTTTGGAGGGTTGAAAAGAGAATTGGAGCTTGACATCAAATAAATCCTTTCAGTTCTGTGTGGTGGGGGAGAGCATCTGCTTGATCGCTTTCTCCAGCTTGATTCGTTCCATGGTCATGTCTCTGCCGCAGGATTCGCAAATGATACGAACCTCCGATCCCACACGGACGATCCGAAAAACGTCTCCACCGCAGGGGTGCTTTTTCTTGAGCTTGATCCGATCGTTTGGTTGAAGCTTTATAATGGACGGCATATGTGTTTTCCCCTCCTTTTGGCGGTGTGAGCTACGTTTTTGTAATAATTATTTATATTATAACATAAAAAAGTCAGACTGTAAACTAAAAATGCTTTTTTTACTGCTTTTTTTCGAAAAAAAACGAAGAATGATTTGACTTTCACAAGGAAAGGTGATATAATATAGGATGGATTGCTATAGGAATGGATGGGATTTATGCGAATACTTGGAATTGACCCAGGTCTTGCCATCGTAGGATGGGGGATCGTGGATTACGAAAAATCAAAATTTCATACCGTTGCCTACGGCGCGCTTCGCACGCAGGCAGGGCTTTGCACCGAGGAGCGGCTTGAGCTGATCTACAAAGGGATGTGCGAGCTGCTGGAAAAATATCGCCCCGATGCGATCTCGATTGAGGAATTATTCTTCAACACCAACATCACCACCGGTATCCGCGTGGCGGAGGCAAGGGGGGTACTGTTGCTTGCGGCAAGGCAATTTGGCGCGGAGATTCAGGAATACACCCCCTTGCAGGTCAAGCAGGCGGTGGTTGGATATGGTCGCGCCGAGAAGAAGCAGGTCATGTCGATGGTGACGATGCTGCTCGGGCTGAAGGAAACACCCAAGCCCGACGATACGGCAGACGCGCTCGCGCTTGCGATTTGTCACGCGCACAGCGGCGGCTCTCGCTTGGCGAATTATTACAACAAGAGCACCATTTAGAAAACGAGGAGAAGGATATGTGGGGAGCAGATAACTGGAAGGACTACGAGTTATTAGATACATCGGACGGAGAGAGATTGGAGAGATGGGGAGATTTGATCCTTATTCGACCCGATCCGCAGATCATTTGGAAGAACGTGGCGCGTCATCCTGCGTGGAAGCGCGCGGACGGCGTTTACCGCCGCTCAAAATCCGGCGGCGGAGGATGGGTCAAGAACGACCTTCCGCAGGCGTGGAACATCTCCTACGGAGATCTGAAATTCGTTTTGCGTCCGATGGGATTCAAGCATACCGGACTTTTCCCTGAGCAGGCGGCAAACTGGGATTGGTTTGGCGGACTGATCCGTGAGGCAAACCGCCCCATCAAGGTGCTCAATCTCTTTGCCTATACGGGTGGCGCGACGGTCGCGGCGGCAAAGGCGGGAGCCTCCGTCGTTCACGTGGATGCCGCCAAGGGAATCGTTGCGCAGGCGAAGGAAAACGCCGCGTTGTCGGGGCTTTCGGATGCGCCCATCCGCTATATCGTGGATGACTGTAAAAAGTTTGTGGAAAGAGAGATCCGTCGCGGAAACCGATACGACGGCATTATCATGGATCCGCCTTCCTACGGCAGAGGTCCCGGGGGAGAGGTCTGGAAGCTGGAGGAAAGCATCGACGAGCTGATCACCTTGGCGTCTCAGCTTTTGTCGGATGAGCCCCTGTTCTTCCTCGTGAACTCTTACACGACGGGGCTGTCTCCCCTTACCATGAGCTACATCATGGATCTCAAGATCCGTCAACGATTTGGCGGACGGATCGAATCGGGCGAGCTTGGACTGCGCGTGACGCAAACGGGCGCATACCTGCCTTGCGGCGCAAGCTCACGCTGGTTTGCAAAATGATGATCTGAGAAAGGAACTCCTATTTTGACTGAGTCTGAATTGTTTATTCATGCGGAGCATTTGTGCTTCTTTTACGAGGACGATACAAGGCATCCTGCCGTGAGAGATATTTCTTTGGATATTCGGCGCGGAGAATACGTTGCGATCCTTGGACACAACGGATCGGGAAAATCCACCTTTGCAAAGCTTCTCAATCAAATTCTTGAGCCGACGTCGGGCAAGCTCGTGGTCGGAGGGGTCGATCTGACCTCGAGTGAACTGACCGAGGAGGAGCTTCTGGCGCACAGACGCCGCGTGGGAATGGTTTTCCAGAACCCCGATAATCAGTTGGTTGCGACCTTGGTTGAGGAGGACGTTGCGTTCGGGCCCGAAAATCTCGGCGTGCCGCTCCCCGAGCTGCGGGAGAGGGTAGACCGCGCGTTGGAAACGGTGGGGATGACCGAATTTGCCTCTCGCGAGCCCCATCACCTGTCGGGCGGACAGAAGCAGCGCGTGGCGATCGCAGGCGTCATTGCCATGATGCCCGAATGTATCATCTTTGACGAATCGACTGCAATGCTCGATCCGCTTGGACGGCGAGAGGTTCTGGACACCATTTCCACCCTGAACCGTGAGCATGGGATCACCATTCTCAACATCACCCACTATATGAACGAGGCGGCGCTCGCTGACCGCGTAGTCGTGGTCAACGACGGCGAGATCATCATGGACGGAACACCCGACGAGGTGTTTGCAAGACGGGATGAGCTCAGACTCGTGGGACTTGAGGTCCCGCAGTGCTCGGAAGCGATTCACCGCTTGCGCGCTGCAGGGATTGTGCTGGATGGAAAGGGGCTTTCCACGGTCGAGACTTGCGCCGATCAGATCCTGAGGGCGTTTGGAAAGTGATCCGCAAAAACGAAAGGAACCGTTTGGTGAATGGATAAAATTGTTTTAGAAAAGGTTTCATATATTTACGGCGAGGGAACTCCCTTTGAGAGCCGCGCGTTGGATGACGTGAGCCTTTCCATCAAGGAAGGGAAGATTACGGGTATCATCGGGCACACGGGCTCGGGAAAGTCCACCATGATGCAGCTTCTCAACGGTCTGACCAAGCCAACGGAGGGAAAGGTTTTCCTCGACGGACAGGACATCAATATTGAGTGGAAGGACGCGATTGCGCAATGGTCGGAGCTGCCGGCATATTCCGATTTGAAGCCGAGGCAGAGGAAAAAGGCGATCCGTGAGGAGATCAAGCGCCGCCGACGCGAGCTTTGCTTCCGCGTGGGACTGGTGATGCAGTATCCCGAGTATCAGTTGTTTGAGGAAACCGTTTATAAGGATATTGCGTTTGGCCCGACGAATATGGGACTTTCCTCAGAGGAGATCGACAAGCGCGTGCGTGAGGCGGCTCGTTTCACGGGGATCGCCGACGCGTGGTTGGATAAATCTCCGTTCGATCTTTCGGGTGGACAGAAACGCCGCGTGTCGATCGCAGGCGTGATGGCAATGAGACCTGATGTGCTGGTTCTTGATGAGCCCGCGGCAGGGCTTGACCCCAAGGGAAGACGGCAGATCTTTGATACGGTGGTGGAATATCAGAAGCAGACGGGTACGACCGTTCTGATCGTCAGCCACAGTATGGAGGATATGGCGCAGTATTGCGATGAGATCGTGGTGCTCTCAAACGGAAAAATCATTCTGCAGGGAGATCGCGAGGCGGTTTTCTCGCAGTCGGAGCTTCTTGAGCAGGTGGGACTGGATATCCCGCAGATCACGCGCTTGACGGCAATTTTGCGCGAGGGCGGGATCGAGCTTCCCAAAAACATTTATACGGTTGATCGCGCAGTCGAGCTTCTGTGCGAGCAATATGCCATTTTGAAGGACAAAGGAAGTCATATATGAAAAATATTGCATTTGGGCAATACTATCCCGTGGATTCTGTGATTCACCGCATGGATCCGAGAGCAAAGGTCGTGATGGCGATGCTTTATATCGTTTGCACCTTCATCTGCAAAAACACCTTTGCTTTTGCGCTTCTGTCGGTAGTGACCGTGATCTCGGTGCTCTTCAGCCGCATTCCCTTGAAGACGGTTTTGCAGAGCATCAAGCCATTGCTCTTTATTTTGATTCTGACCTCGTTTATCAACGTTTTTATGACGTCGGGAGAGCATCTTTTGACCCCCGAGCATTGGCGTGTCAAAATATATGAAGAGGGGCTCTGGAACGCCTTGTTTATGGTGCTGCGAATCGTCGCGCTTCTGATCTCTACAGGCGTGTTCCTCTCCTTTACGACGACACCGATCGCGCTGACCGATGCCATGGAGCAGCTTTTGTCTCCGCTGAAAAAAATCCGCGTTCCCGTTCACGATATCGCCATGATGACCACCATTGCCATGCGCTTTATTCCGACCTTGATGGAGGAGACCGAAAAGATCATGAATGCGCAAAAATCCAGAGGCGCGAATTTTCAGAGCGGCGGACTTGTACAGAGAGCAAAGGCGTTGTTGCCTGTTTTCATTCCACTCCTCAGCTCTGCCTTCAAGCGCGCAGACGAATTGGCAAACGCCATGGATTGCCGTTGCTATAACGGCGGAGAGGGAAGAACCAAGCTCAAGGTTCTGCATCTTCAAAGCTCCGATATCGTTGGCGTGATCCTGATCGTGATTTTGGGTGTCGGAATTGTGGCCTTGAACCGAGTTGGAATCGGTTATACGATGAGATGATATGAAGATATTGATTAAAATTGCCTATGACGGCTCCGCTTATTGCGGATATCAGGTGCAGCCCAACGGTGTGACCGTTCAGCAAAGGCTGAATGAGGCGGCAGAGGCTGTCTTCGGCTATCCCTGCGATATCGTTGGGTGCAGCCGTACGGACAGCGGCGTTCATGCGATGGAGTTTTGTGCGACCGTGGCGAAAAAGGGGCAGGAGAATCTGCAGACCTCCATCCCGATTGAAAGGATCCCCTTGGCAATGTCCGCCCATCTTCCCGCGGATATCAGCGTTTACGATGCTACGTGGGTGTCGGACGCCTTTCACGCGCGGTATGACGTGATGCAAAAGGAATATCTCTATCGCATTTATAACCGCCCCGTTCGCTCTCCCTTTGAGGAGGGGAGATCCTGTCATTTGCCGAAGCGATTTTCAAACGAGGATCTTCGGAGAATGCAGGAGGCGGCAAAATGCTTTGTTGGAGAGCATGATTTCACCTCCTACATGGCGCAGGGGTCAAAGATCACCGACTGTGTCAGGACGATCACCGAGTCTGAGGTGACGCGTGAGGGGGACGTGATCCTTTACCGCGTTCGCGCAAATGGCTTTTTGTATCATATGGTGCGGATCCTGACGGGAACCTTGGTCGCGGTTGGCGAGGGAAAGCTTTTCCCTGCTGACATTCCGTCCGTGACCGAAGCAAGAAACAGAGCACTGGCGGGCATTACGATGCCGCCGGAGGGCTTGTATCTTCACCGTGTGATCTACCCCGAGGACTGCTTGCGCTCGGATTGGGAGGGAAGACCTTGAAGACGTTTGAAAAGAAAAGGCGGTCATCACAGAAAACGCCGATTGATCTCTCTGCTCCACAAAATGAGTACTACGAGGCGGTCTCGGAACGGTGCGGGGCAGTTCAGGTCTTCTTGTATCTGATCCTTTTGGCGTTCGTTGCCGTGTCCTTCCTGATGAATACCGATCTGATCACCTATCAGAATCTCTATTATTTCGTAAAGGATCTTAATGCGGCGACCGAGACGGTGGACGTATTGCACACCGATTCGATCAGTTATCCCACCGATACCTCCCAAAGCTTTGCGCTTTACCGCCAAGGGCTTGCGGTGGCGGGGAACACATCCGTTACCATTTTCACGGCATCGGGGAGACAGACGGTGAGCCAGAACGTGCAGTATCAGAATCCTGTTGCGGTTGGCACGGGAAAGTATCTGTTGGTCTACGAGCTGGACGGAACGTCATATTCCTTGTATAATTCCTATACGCAGATTCATACGGGAAAGACAGAGTCTCCCATTCGCTGTGCGACGATGTCTGATTGCGGAATGTACGCCATCGTGACCGAATCGGAGGAATACGCCTCGGTGGTCAGGCTTTACAGCAGAAGCTTTGAGCCCATCAACCAATATCGCTACAACGGATACGTGACCGACGTTGCGATCAACGCAAAGGGAACCTATCTTTCGGTTCTGATGACCCGCATGGAAAACGGCGCGCTCGTGACGGGCTTGAACGTCTACGAGCCTAAAAAGGATACCATACACGCGCAGTATGAGATCGGAAACGGACTTGGCGTTCGCTGCGGATTCACCGATTCGGATGTTGTCACGGTTTTGAGCGGAGACGGCGTTTATTCGGTGTCGGTTGGTGGAAAACTGATTTCGGAATACCGCTTTGAAGGAAAAAATATTAAGGGGTTTGATCTGTCGGATGACGGGTGCGCCGTGGTCTTGAAAGGAAACGGAAGCATCACCGATCAACAGGTCGTCATCTTCGATAAGAAGGGAAAAATCAAGCATCAGAGCGAGGTTGAGCAAACGGTGCAATCGGTCGTTGTAAACAACGGAAACGCTTATCTGATGTGTTCCGACGGACTTCTGCGGATTCAGGGCGCAGACGGACATCGGACGTTTGTCAACTGTGTAACGGAAGGACGCGTCCTTCTTGTAACAAATGAGGGGCGAGCGATGCTTTGCTCGCCGCAAAAGGCTACTTATGAAAACTTTACTTAAGACTTGAGAGGAGTTGTAATTATGCAATTGTTTGACTGGCTGTTTTTGGGATTTGGAATTTTGCTCATCGCGATCTGTGCAAAAAGAGGTTTTTTGCTTACCCTTTTGAAATTCTTCAAAATGATTCTGTCTGTTCTGGCGGCAAGCCTGCTGGGGAGCAAGGTCGGTGCGTTTTTTGGAGAAAAAATCTTCAATCCGATCATTCGCAAGTCGGTTTATGAAACGGTCAACCGTGTTTATGAGAGCACCACAGAGGAGCTTGGCTCAAAGGTGAGCGCAGAAGTTCTTCCCAAGTATCTGCAGACCGACGCAATGCGCGAGAAATTGGATTCCCTTGAGGGAAGCGGCGAGGAGCTGGTGAACTCAGTGACCGATACCGTTTCCGGCGCAATCTCCTCGGTCGTGTGCGGCATTGTCGGCTTTGTTCTCACGTTCGTGTTGGCGTTCTTGCTTCTTTCCGTCGTCTATATCGTCATCAAGAACATGAGAAGCTCGTATCAGACCTTTGGCGTTGCAGACTCGGTTTGCGGCGGTATTTTGGGCTTTGTTTTTGCGTTTGCTGTGTTGTTGTTCGCAGGCTCGCTCCTCAAGTTCTTCCTTGGCAATCAGCCTCTCTACACAGATTCCACCATCGTAAAATTCTTTGGTGAATCCGACCTGCTTGACTCCCTCAAATTCCTTGATCCCGGAGAAATGCTCAAGAATTTGGCGGAATCAAAGGTCTGAATGACTTGATTTGATCGCTTATTTATCAGAAAGGATCCGAACGTTCGGAAATTTCATTTTTTATGACCATGTGTTCAAAGTGCCACAAGCGTGTGGCAGTCGTTTTTATGACAAAGATGGAGAACGGCGAAAAAACCACCAAGGGCTTTTGCATCAAGTGTGCAAAGGAGTTTGGCGTACCCGTTGACAATATCATGGGAAACATGATCGAGCAGCTCGGGATCTCTCCCGAGCAGCTTGAGAGCGCGGAAAATGATCTGATGGCGATGCTTGGGGGAGATGCTAATCTTCCTTCCGAGTGCGACGACAACGAGGAGGGCGGCGCGCCTGCGATCGATCTTCCGAAGATTTTCCGCGATTCCGGGCTTGTGCAGATGAACGGCGGAAACGTCGATTCGAGCATCCCTCAGAACGAGAAGACAAAGGATAAGAAAAAGGCAAAGGAAGAAAAGAAGCTGAAGTTTCTGACTACCTATTGCCGCAATTTGACACGCTTTGCGCGAGAGGGAAAGCTGGATAACATCATCGGCAGAGACAAGGAATTGGCTCGTGTGATCCAGATCCTTTGCCGCCGTCAGAAGAACAATCCCTGCCTGATCGGCGAGCCGGGCGTTGGTAAAACCGCTATTGCTGAGGCTCTGGCGATCCGAATTGCGGCGGGAAACGTGCCCTACAAGCTGAAGAACAAGGAGATCTACCTTGTGGATATGACGGCTCTGGTTGCAGGAACGCAGTTCCGCGGTCAGTTTGAGTCGCGTATTTTGGGACTTCTCTCTGAGGTTCATGCGGTTGGAAACGCGATCCTCGTGATTGACGAGGTTCACAACATCGTCGGAACGGGCGAGGCAGAGGGAAGCGTCAATGCTGCAAACATCCTTAAGCCCGCGCTCTCTCGCGGAGAGGTGCAGGTCATCGGCGCAACCACCCTGACCGAATACCGCAAATATATCGAGAAGGATACGGCGCTTGAGCGCCGCTTCCAGCCTGTGACGGTTGAGGAGCCGAGCATTGAAGATGCCGTTGAGATGCTGCAGGGCATCAAGCACTATTACGAGGAATACCACGGTGTCGTCATTCCCGATGAGATTTTAAGACGTACGGTCATTCTCTCGGAGAGATATATTACCGACCGTTTTCTGCCCGACAAGGCGATAGACCTTTTGGATGAGGCGGCGTCCTTCCTCTCGCTTTCCTCGGCAGAGCTGAACGAGACCTACTCCATTCGTGACCGTCTGCTCGTTCTCAAGGATCAAAGGGAAACGTTGGAAGCAGAGGTGGCAGGCAGTGAGACTACGGAGGATCAACGGTACGAGGAGCTTTCCAAGATCCGTTCGGAGGAGCTCCGACTTTCCGCAAAGCTTGACGAGCTGGAGCCGAGAACCCGCGAGATCCTTTTGACCGAAAATGAGATCGCAAACGTGATCGAGCTTTGGACGGGTGTTCCTGCTACCAGCATTACCGAAAACGAATTTGAAAAGATTGATCAGCTTGAGGAAAGACTTCGCAGTCGCATTGTCGGTCAGGATCAGGCTGTGAGTGCGGTCGCGCGCGCCATCAAGAGAAACCGCGCGGGAATCTCCTACAAGAGAAAGCCGGTATCCTTTATTTTTGCAGGTCCTACGGGCGTTGGGAAAACAGAGCTTGTCAAGACGCTCGCAAACGATCTTTTCCATTCTCCCGAGACGCTGATCCGATTGGATATGTCCGAGTTTATGGAGAAGCATTCGGTTTCCAGAATCATCGGAGCCCCTCCCGGATACGTCGGATACGACGAGGCGGGACAGCTGACCGAAAAGATCCGTCGCAGACCCTATTCGATCGTGTTGTTTGATGAGATCGAAAAGGCGCACCCCGACGTTCTGAACGTGCTTTTGCAGATCCTCGATGACGGAAGAATCACTGATGCAAGAGGCAAGACGGTGAATTTTGAGAACACCGTAATCATTATGACCACCAATGCAGGATCGGACAGATCCTCTGCGATGGCGGGATTCGCATCCGACGGTCAGAATGCGCGTGAGGCGCAGACCGAAAAGGCGCTCTCGAGCTTTTTGCGTCCCGAATTCCTCAACCGAGTTGACGAGATCATCACCTTCCGCGCTTTAACCGAGGAGGATTTTGCCCGCATTGCCGAGATCATGCTTGGCGAATTGCAGATCGCTCTGGGCGAGAAGGGCATCCGCTTGGAGTATTCCAAGGAGGCGGCTGCTCTGATTGCCAAAAACTCCTATTCGCAGAAGTTTGGCGCGCGGAATATGCGCCGCTATATTCAGCGTGAGGTGGAGGATCGCTTGGCGGAGCTGATTATTTCGGATTATCAAAAGAAGTTCACGGTGGCATCGGTAAAGGCAGACGGCGATCGCCTGCAGATTACCTGCCTGTAACAAAAAATGAAACAAGAAAAAAGAAATTGGCATCGGCTGACGGGGGAGGAAGCCCTCCGTCAGCTTGGAAGCAGCGCGGCGGGGCTCTCCGGCAAGGAGGCAAGCCTTCGCCTGAAAAGAAGAGGGAGCAATCCATTGTTTGATTTGCCTCAGGGCAAGGCAACCTTGCTCCGAAAACTGCTGACCGATCCCGCACTTCTGACCTTTGTGCTTGTGCTGGTGTTGACGGCGTGCTTTTCGGAGCTTTTTTCTGCTGTTTCCACGTGTTTGCTTTTTGCAATATGGGGAATCTACATCGTTTGCCATCTTTTACGCGTTGACCGAGGGCGAGATCTGCTCGGGCTTTGCACGATCCCGACCGTGACGGTGTTGCGGGGAGGAAAAAGACTGACGGTATCTGCCGCGAACGTGGTAGTGGGCGACGTGATCCTGCTTCGCACGGGCGACGTCGTGCCCGCAGACTGCAGATTGCTCTCTGCCGCAGATATGAAGGTTCGATTCACCGTTCCGACCGGAATGGGGGACGGCAGGGAAACCTTGATTCAGGACAAAAAATCGGATACGGTCTACCCATACAACTGCGAGACCGTTACGCCAAACTATGAGAATCTCGTTTATGCAGGATCGGAAATCCTGCGCGGATACGGAAGGGCGGTCGCGTTTGCCGTAGGCAAGGAGACGCTTTTGGGTCAAACGGGAGATGTCATGCGGATGGACAGACTTGAAAAGGATGCGAAGCTCGTTTCAAATTTGCATCCGTATTTCAAGTTTATGGGCATTTTTGTCCTGATGCTGCTCTTTCCGCTTGGACTGATCGCGCTTTTGGCTTCACCGGAGTCCCAGAGCGGAATGCGCGTGTTCTTGCCGATCTGCGCGTGGGTGGCTTCTGCCTCTGCAATTTTGCCCTATTGTTATCTTCAAATTATTACCTACCACGGCGTGAGATCCTTATTTGCGCAAAACAGTGGCGGAAACGGATCGGTTTTGAAATCAACAAAGGCGATCGATCAAATTCCGATGCTGACTGACCTCGTTCTGGTCGGTCGGGCGCCGCTTTCTGACGGACAGATCCATTTTGAAGCAGGCTTTTCGGGCGAAGGACTTCTGGAGGGAGATGCGCTTGCACCGCTCTGTGAAGCATTTTGCCTGTTGGATGATGCCAAACGCAGCTTACCTGATCTCTTTGACGCGCCTCTGCGACGGGAAGAGCCATATCTTCGGGAGCTGGTCACGGCGTGCGAATTTGACAGAGAAGCCCTGAAGCTCCGCACGAAGAAATGCGAGCTTTTCCGAGGCAAGCAGGAGCAGATCCTTGACGTTGAGAGCACGAGCGGATCTTTCAGACTGCGCTTTTACCATACCGCGGCATCTCTATTTGGATGTGGAGACTATTTGAAGCAGAGCGGTGAGCGAGCGACCTTGGACAGCCGTGTGCGATCGGAATATCAAAGCTTTGTATCAGAGGCGTTTCGCCTTGGCAGACGAGTCGTAACCGTTGTAAAGGAAGTGCGGGGGCAGGTATTCCTTGTGGGATGCCTTGTCGGAAAGGAGGGCTTCCTGCCAAACGTCGGCAGAACGGTTTCGGAGCTTGAGCGCAAGGGCGTTCGTGTTAGCTTATTTTTGAAGGACAACTCGGCCACCGATCGCGCCTATGCCGATGCGTGGATGCCCGATGCAAAAAAGACCTTTGCGTCGGATGGGAGCCACCTTTCCGATTTGGATCATTCGTCAGAGGTCTTCTTCGGATATTCCGGACGGGAGATTGCAGAATATATTCGCAGATTGAAGAAAAAAGGCAGAGTGGTTGGCGTCATGACCGCCGAGGCCGATTGCCGTCCCTTGCTCTCCTGCGCCTCGGTTTCGGTGGCGTGCGAGCGTTATTCGGGCTCTCCCGAGGAATCGGAATGTATTCCTGTGTTGAGACGCGAGGCGGACGCTCTCGTTGCCAGAGCCTCGGAGCGAGGCGGGGGACTTGGATCGGTTGCATACGCGATTGACGTTCTTCGCGCAACCGCCGTCAAAGTGAAGGCGTTCTTTGCGTGCTTTTTTGCGCTCAGAATCCTGCAAACCGCATGTTTGGTGCTTTCTTTGGTGAGCGGAATAGGGGCGATTCCGCCGTTTGCCCTCGTTGGCGTGACTTTTCTTGCCGACTGCGTTTTGCTGGCGCAGGTCTTGCGAGCGTCAAATTGCTCCGAGAAAACAGGTTTTGCCGCCTTCGTCGATCTTCAAAATCCCATAGCCTTTTTCCGATCTAAACGCCTGTGGCTAAGTACAGTCATTTTCGCCGCAGGACTGATCCCGATCGTCGCAATCCTCTATCATATCGGGGTATTGTCGCTCGGAAACGGCTACGCATTGATCCTTTTGGGAATGCTCACCTCGGAAATCTTATTCATTTTGAAGGGCGTTCGCGGAGGAAGACTCGGAAAAACGGGTGTGATCCGCTTGTCTCTCTTTATATTTCCGATGCTTTTGATTCTTTTGCTGTCAGCCTTGATTCCGACGGTTGGCACTTTGGCGGAGCTCGGCGGATGGAGCTTGGCAGGAGTTGCGATTCTGCCGGCGATCCCTCTGCTCGGAATCGTGTCGCTCCTCTTTGCAAAAAAAGAAGATTGCGGAAACTAAATCTCTCCCATCGCATATCATTTAATAAGAATGATAGGGAGGTTCGGTCATGAAACGATACAGTACCTCGGAGCTTCGATGCTTGGAAATTGTGAATACCTGCGACGGGGCAAAGCTCGGACGCGCGTCGGATTTTGAATTTGAGGCGGACGGCGATTGCACGAAGATCACCGCGCTCATTATTCGCGGGAGAGGCGGGATCTTCGGCTTTGGATGCGAGGAGGATCTTCGGATCCCATGGTGCAACGTGCGGTGCATCGGAGAGGATATTATTTTGGTTGAATTGTCCACGCAGGACTGTGATTGCTGCTGCCGACCGAGAAAACGGTTCGGCAGAAGATTCTAAAAAAGAGCGGGTGTGTTTCCAAGTGAAACACACCCGCTCTGTCTATTTCATTTCTTGGGGAAGCTGTCCTTGAGTCCGACGATGCGGTTAAAGGTGTTGGGATACTTGGTATCCTTGCAGAAATAACCGGTGCGAACGAACTGGAACTGCTCGCCCTCCTTGGCGTCAGCCAACAAAGGCTCCACAAAGCAGTGCTCCAGCTTGACCAGGGAATCGGGATTGAGATAATCGTTGTAGGTCTTGTCCTCGGGAATATCGTTGACGTTCTCGATGGCAAAGAGCTTGTCGTAGAGCATCAAGGTCGTCTCGACCGCATACTTTGCGGAGAGCCAGTGAACCGTGCCCTTGACCTTGCGTCCGTCCACGGGATTGCCGTTTCCGGTTTCGAGGTCTGCGGTGCAACGGATTTCGCGGATGCTGCCGTCCTCGTTCTTGACGATCTCGTTGCAACGAACGATATACGCTCCCATCAGACGAACCTCTCCGTCGGGCTTGAGACGGAAGAACTTGGGAGGCGGAACCTCTGCAAAATCGTCCTGATCGATATAGATCTCTCTCGTAAATGCAACCTTACGCGTGCCTGCCTCGGGATTCTGAGGATTGTTGGAGACCTCAAAGAACTCCTCGCGGTCCTCGGGGTAGTTGGTAATGACCAACTTGATGGGCTTTTGCACGCAGATGCGGCGGAGAGCGGTCTGGTTGAGCTCCTCACGAATGCAGTGCTCCAAAAGACCGATATCAACGAGGCTATCTGCCTTTGATACGCCTGCGCGGGACACGAAATCAAAGATGGATGCAGGGGTATATCCGCGTCTGCGGAGCGCGCAGAGGGTGGGAAGTCTGGGATCGTCCCAGCCGTCTACCATGTTGTTCTCCACGAGATAACGCAGATAACGCTTGGACATGACAGTGTTCGTCACGTTCAGTCTTGCAAACTCTCTCTGCTTGGGCTTGGGATCAAATCCGATGTTGTCAATCACCCACTCGTAGAGGGGGCGGTGATTCTCAAACTCCAGTGAGCAAAGGGAATGCGTGATTCCTTCCAAAGCGTCCTGAATAGGGTGCGCGTAGTCATAAAGGGGATAGATGCACCACTTGTTGCCCTGGCGGTGGTGATCGGTGTGAACGATGCGGTAGATCGCAGGGTCACGCATATTCATATTGGGGCTTGCCATGTCGATCTTGGCGCGAAGGGTGTGCGTTCCGTCTGCAAACTCGCCGTTCTTCATGCGCTCAAAGAGGTCGAGGTTTTCTTCCACAGAGCGGTCGCGGTAGGGGGAGTTCTTTCCGGGCTCGGTGAGCGTACCGCGGTATTCTCTCATCTCCTCAGCGGTCAGATCGCATACGAACGCTTTGCCGTCCTTGATGAGTTGAATCGCAAACTCATAGCACTTATCAAAGTAATCGGAGCCGTAGAAGATACCACCCGAGGGCGTTGCGCCAAGCCAGCAAAGATCGCGGTAGATCGCTTCAACGTACTCGTTGTCCTCCTTGGCGGGGTTGGTGTCGTCGTAACGGAGATTGAACAGACCGTTGTATTTCTGCGCCACCTGATAGTTGATCATGATCGCCTTTGCAGAGCCGATGTGGAGATATCCGTTGGGCTCGGGAGGAAAGCGCGTGTGGATCTTGGTCTCGGGCGCGCGCGCCAGATCCTCGTCAATAATATCGTGTATAAAATTCTTTTCGATTTCCATAACTAAAGTCCTTTCTGATCAAAGAGCTGCGATCGCGCGCAGGATGCGCTCGCGAACACGGTCCTCGCCGATGATCTGCATCACCGTGTAAAGATCGGGGGCGTTGAGCTTACCCGTGACTGCCACGCGCAAAAACATACTCACGTCCGCCACGTTTCCGCGGAATGCCTCGGGGGTTGCCTTGTATGCCTTCATGTCGGAGGCGTATCCAAGGCTCTCGGCAATTGCCTTCACCTTGTCAAACCACGCGTTCATATCGTCAGCGGGAGAGTAGGTTGCAAGGAAGCCTTCAAGCGCCGCCTTAATATCAGCGCGGTCGAATTTTTCGTCGTAGGTATCCACCGTTGCAAAGAGATCGTCATAGAAGAATGCCATATAGGGGCGCACGTCGGTCCAGGTCGCAAAATCCTTGCGGGGCTTCTTGCCGCCTCTGCCGATCGCGAGAATGGATTTGGTGTAATCGGGATCAGCCGTGAAATATTTGAAAAACTCGGGATCGTTGACGCTTGCCCAGTCAGCCACCTGCTCGTAGACCTCGTCGGCACTCATGCGGCAGAGCACGTTTTTGCTCACGTCGTTGAGCTTGTTGAAGTCGAACAGGCATCCCGAGGTGCTCATCTTCTTGATGTTGAAGGGGAACTCAGTGTAGGGCTTGTCTGCGTTCTGCATATGCCACTCCTCGTAGTTGGAGTTGAGAAGCGTCATCACGTACTCGCAAACAGCGGCAGGGGAATAGCCCATGCGGCTGTAATCGTCCATATTCGCGCCCATATCGCGCTTGGAAAGCTTTTTCTTGTTTCCGTTCTCGTCCAGTCTCATGATCTGCGCGATATGCATATACTTTGGAAGCTTGAATCCGAGATAGCGGAAAAGCATCAGATGCTTTGCAAGGCTGGGGAGCCACTCCTCGCCGCGAATGACGTGCGTGGTGCCCATCAGATGATCGTCGACGGCGTGTGCGAAGTGGTAGGTGGGGATTCCGTCACTCTTGAGAAGAACAAAGTCCTCGTCGTTTTCGGGAATCTCCAGCTTGCCCTTGATGAGATCGGTGAAGGGAACCTTCTTGTTTGGATCTCCGTCTGCCAGCAAGCGAAGAACGAAGGGATTTCCTACATTCAGGTTCTCCTGAATCTCCTCCATGGTAATGGATCTCTGCTTTTGCTGCTCCAGGCGGCGCGCCTCCTGTTCGCCCTCCCAGTCCTTTGCCTTGATCTCTGCCTTCTTGTCGACGGCGTTCAGAGCCTCCAGCTCCTCCTTGGTGGTGAATACGGGATAAGCCTTTCCTTCCTTGACAAGCTGCTTTGCATAGACGTGGTAGATCGGGCCTCTCTGACTTTGCTTGTAGGGGCCGTAGCTTCCTTGGTCGCAGACCATACCGTCAGGGCCGAGGATCGCGCCCTCGTCAAAGTGGATTCCGTAGTGCGCGAGGGTCTTGATCAGTCCCTCTGCCGCTCCCTCCACCTCACGCTTGGCATCGGTGTCCTCGATGCGGAGATAGAACACGCCGCCGCTCTGGTGTGCCAGACGTTCGCCGATCGTGGTGGGAAAAAGTCCGCCGAAATGTACAAAGCCCGTGGGGCTGGGGGCAAATCGGGTCACCTTTGCGCCCTCGGCAAGCTGTCGCGGAGGATATTTGTTCTCCATATCGGCAGGTGTTTCGGTTACGTTCGGGAACAGAAGATCTGCAAGCAATTCAAAGTCCATAGTGTTGATTCCTTTTCTATATTCGAGTAATTAAAAGGCAAGAGCTTGGTCGAGCGCGGGACCGAGTGTCGCCAAGGTGCCGTGCCCGGGATAAATGGGGAGAGATTGGGGAAGTGCTCTCATATTACGAAGCGTTTGAAGCAGGATTGCTTCATCTCCGCTATAGAGATCGGTTCTTCCTCTGCCCACGTCAAAGAGGGTGTCTCCCGTCAGAAGAAGGTCGTTGTTGCACAAGTAGCAAACGCTTCCCGCCGTGTGTCCTGGAGTGTGAATGACGCGAATCGTTTCCTCTCCGAGCGTCAGGATTTCGCCCGATTTGAGCGATCGTTCGGGCGCGCGGTAGCTTTGATCCATGCGGAAGAAATAGTAAAAGGCATTCTTTCGCGAATCGGCAGGAAGCTCTGCGTCCGCCTCGTGAATCAACACGGGGGCACCGGTCAGATCTCGGAGCGAATCGATCGAAACGATGTGATCGAAGTGCCCGTGCGTGAGCAGGATATAATCGAGCGTTGCGCCGTTCTGCTCAAGGACATTCAGAATCTGGTCTGCCCGTGGACTTGGATCCACTACCGCGGCGTGACTACCGCTTTGAAGGATATAACAGTTGGAGCCCCAAGAGCCGGGATAAAGCGTTACGATCCGCATACCTCTCTCCTTTGTTTTCATAATACATTATTATATCACAGATCCTTTGGATTGTCTATCCTTTTTTTGATATTTTCATCATTTTTTTTGCAAAATCAAAAACCGCCGATCAGTGTCGGCGGTTTTGTGGGAAGGAATCGGAAATCTCTCTTTTAAGGGTTACCTTTATTTCGTCTTCTTACGTGAGGAGAGGGGATTGTGAGACATGGCGTCCTCGATGCTCCGATTCGATACGTGTGTGTAAATTTGCGTGGTGTTGAGCTGCTCGTGACCGAGAATCTCCTTGAGCACCCGAACGTCAACATTTCCGCTTTGATACATCAAGGTCGCCGCGGTGTGACGAAGCTTGTGAACCGAGTAGTGCTTGGCTTCAAGACCTGCAAGCTTGAGGTATTTGTAGATCATCCATTGGACGGTTTTTACGCTCATGCGTTGCTCCAGGCGGCTGAGAAAGACGCCCTTGTCCTTGATAGAGGCATACTGCGCGCTTTTTCGAATGGTGAGGTAGGCGCCAAGCGCATCTTGACAGGCTTGGTTCAAATATACGATACGCTCCTTGCTTCCTTTACCCGTGACGCGAATGGAGCGGAGCTGAGGGTCGATGTCTCCCAGGTTGATCCCGACCAGCTCGGAAACACGCATCCCGCAGTTGAGGAAAAGGGTGACGATGGCATAGTCTCTTACGCGGAAAGGGGATTCGCGGTCGTTTTCAATCGCGTCGAGAAGCGCCTCGGATTCCTCAAGCGTGAGATATTTGGGGAGTGATTTTTTTGGTTTGGGGGAATCCATATCCGCCGTGGGATTGTACTCCAGATAGTGGCGCTTGGAGACCAGATACTTGTAAAGAGAGCGGAGAGAGGACAGTTTGCGCGAGCGCGCCGCCCATTGATTGCCTCTTTGCTGGTTTGCATAAAACAGGAAATCGTAAATTTCCTCGGCACGAATTTTCCCGAGACGCTCCAGCCCGATCGAGCTGACGTCGATTTGATTAAATTCCTCCGACGCGGGATCAATGCCGTATTCCTTGGAGAGAAGATAGCGGAAAAAGGTGCGAAGATCCAACAGGTATTCCTGAACGGTTTTCTGCGAGCACCCCTGCAGGGAAAGCTTGTAGGAGGCATATTCCTGAATCAGCGGAGAAAATTCATTTGGAGAAATCAGTTGTGCCATTCCGTCGGCCTCCCTTCGTCTTTTTTGTGATCTACTATCATTTTACATCTTTTTTGAAGGGATTGGTTGATAAATTGTAAATTTTTGCGTCGATCGGTTGATTTTTATCTTTTTTTTCGGTATAATGATGGAGTCAAAGCCACCAAATTCTGAATGGATCAAGATTCTCCCGTCGGGAGAAAAGAGAGGTAATTTATGAAGGATTTTTTGAAATCAAGATCATACGATATGGTCAAGATGTTTCTCAATCAGTTTGCAATTGCCATTTTTGGCGTCGGTCTTGCCTTCGCAGCAGGAAAGGCAGGGAATCCCGTTCTCAGAAACGTCAGCAGTGCTTTTTCGATTCTGTTCTATCTCTTCCTTCTCTACGTTATGACGTGGGAGATCGGCTTTTCTGACAAGACGGGAGTGGATCTCGGAAAAAAGAAGCGCGATCCGCTGATGGGGCTTTGGATCTCTCTTTGCGCCAACGTTCCGAATTTTCTGTTTGCAATTCTGATCTCGCTTGCCGCTTGGTTCAACGTTCCGCTTTTCAGTAAATTGGGTGCGGTTGCAAGTGGGGCCGCCGTTCTGCTCGAAGGTATGTACACAGGGCTTCTTGCCAACCATGTGTGGGGAAATCCCCTCAATTCTTACTGGTGGATCTATTTTCTGATCCCAATTCCTGCTCTGATCACCTGCACGGTCGCTTACTTGCTTGGTCTGAAGGATAAGAAGTTCACGCGCCTCTTTGACGTGCCGTATCCCGAATCTGACAGAGAGCCCAAAGGAAAAAAGAAAAATTGACCGATATCAACCAACCGTTTCTCCGTCTTGCGGCGAGAGGGCGGTTGTTTTTTTGACAGAAATTTGCATTTGTCGGTAAAATCGGCAAAGAAACAAGTAAATTCTTCTATAAAAAATGCATTCGGTCTGTGAAAAAAGGGAAATCGTGTTGACTTTTTTGATTAGAAGTGATATAATGAGAGATAATATATGATGTCTTGTACATTGCGCTTCATCTTGGGAATATCAAGCAGAGGACAGAGCAGGAGATCATATGGAAACATCGGCAAGAACGAGCGGTGTGGGCTTTGAAAAGTCTGCTGAGGGAATCGATGGGATCGTGGATCCGTTGATGGAATATCCCGATTCCTTCTACGAGAGCTTTATCGTGGAATTTAAGCCCAATCAGGAAACGTGCTTTCTTTACGTTTTTTTCAAGAGACTGTTTGACGTTGTGGCGTCTGCGAGTTTGCTTGCCTTGCTGTTTCCGCTTATGCTGGCTTTGGCGATTGCCGTCAGATTGGATTCAAAAGGGCCTGCGATCTTCGTACAGAATCGCGTGGGGAAGGACGGGAAGGCTTTTCGCTTTTACAAATTCCGTTCCATGCGAACCGATGCGCCAAGGGATTGTGCCACGTCAAGGCTGGAGAATCCCGAACAGTATCACACCAGGATCGGACGCGTTCTTCGCCGCCTTTCCTTGGATGAGTTGCCTCAGTTGTTTTGCGTTCTGGTCGGTACGATGTCCTTCGTGGGCTACCGTCCGCTGGTCTTGACCGAGGAAAAATGCAACGATATGAGAGCGCGGCTGGGTGTCTTTGCGGCACGCCCCGGCATTTCCGGCTACGCGCAGATTCGAGGCAGGGACGACGTGTATTACAAGAACAAGGCAATTATGGACGCCTATTACGTCAAGCACGCAAGTCTTGGATTCGATCTGAAAATTTTGCTTCGGACCGTTTGGGTGGTTCTCAGACGCGACGGTAACCGCGACAACAAAAAAATATAAAATAATTTTTCTACAGAGGAGAACTACAATGAAGGTAATGGACAGCGCATTCGCAAAAGGCTTTGTGAAATTTGCAGATGACGGATGGCAGCTTCGCTATCACGAGAGAAACGGCGGAAATCTTTCCTACCGCATTCCTGCCGAGGAGATCGACTCGGTTCGCGAGGAGCTTGATTTCACACGGGATTTTGCTCCCATCGGAACAGAGGTTCCCGCTCTCGCAAACGAATTTTTCATGGTAACGGGATCCGGAAAGTATTTTTCCAACGTACTGGCAAACCCTGAGGACAACTGCTGCATTATTGAGATCGACGGTGAGGGTAAGAATTACCGCATCGTTTGGGGACTTGTAGGCGGCGGCAGACCCACCAGCGAGCTTCCCACCCACCTGATGAACCACGAGGTGAAGAAGATTGCGTCGGGCGGAAAGAGCCGCGTGATTTATCACTGCCATCCCGTCAACGTAATCGCGCTGAGCAGCGTGCTTCCCCTGACGGATAAGGCGTTCACCCGCGCGCTTTGGAGAAATATGACCGAGTGTCCGATTGTATTCGGCGAGGGCGTTGGCGTTGTTCCGTGGATGGTCTGCGGCGGCAGAGAAATTGCGGTTGCAACGGCAGAGAAGATCAAGAAGTATAACGTCGTCATCTGGGCTCAGCACGGTATTTTCTGCTCGGGCAGCGATTTTGACGAGACCTTCGGATTGGCACATACCGTTGAAAAGAGCGCGGAAATTTACGTAAAGATCGCATCTATGACCGGTGGTGCAACCTTACATCAAACCATCACCGACGACAATATGAGAGAGCTGCAGAGCCTTGCAACCTCCTTTGGCGTCACGATTTCGCCTGAATTTTTGGATTGATTCCAAGGAGAATAAAATATCCTTTGGGAAAGGAGCTTTTTCAAATGAAGTATTTTGTTTTGTACAACCCGATCTCCGGAAACGGATTCGGACAGAGCCGCGTGAATGATTTGAAGACGATCTTGACAGATGGCGAGTTGTCCTTCTGTGACGTCAGAGAAGTCGGGGATATGGAGGCTTTCTTGAAGGGGATTTCCGACGCGGACGCATTGATTTTGGCAGGTGGTGACGGAACGCTCAACCGTTTTGTCAATGATACCGACGGTATGACTCTCCCCGAGCGGTTTTACTATTTTCCGACGGGAACAGGAAACGATTTTCTCCGTGACGTGACGCCCGATGAGCGCGGTTTGGTTCTTATGACGCCCTACGTCAAGGATCTTCCGACCGTGACTGTTCAAGGAAAATCCTATCGTTTTATCAACGGAATCGGATATGGAATCGACGGCTATTGCTGTGAGGTTGGCGACGAGCTGCGAAAGACCAGCACGAAGCCGATCAACTATACATCAATTGCAATCAAGGGGCTGTTGTTCTACTACAAGCCGACGCACGCGACCGTGACCGTGGACGGAAAAACGTACGAGTTTGAAAAGGTATGGCTCGCGCCCACGATGAAGGGCAGATTTTACGGCGGCGGTATGATGGTCACGCCCGATCAGGATCGTTTGAATCCGACGAGAGAGCTTTCGGTTTGCGTGTTGCACGAATCCGGCAAGCTGAAGACACTCTGTGTGTTCCCGTCTATTTTTAAGGGGGAGCACGTCAAACACAAGGAGATCTTCACCATGCTTCGCGGACACGAAATCACCGTAAAATTCGACCGCCCCGTGGCACTTCAGATTGACGGTGAAACCGTGCTTGGTGTAACCGAGTATTCCGTTTGCTCCGGCGTGCCCGCAAAGGAACCCGTGACAGTCTAAATAAAAACAAAGAGGTAGTGCAGATGATTCTGAACGTCATTTTCGTTCTTTTATCTCTGATCGCATCGGGCGCAGTCTGCTTTTGCGGTCAAGGCTTTCATCCGGCATGGCTCTTGCTGGTGATTCCCGCGTTTTACGTGGGAATCGCTCTGCTTTATTTTGCGATTTTGCTTTTGGTGTCCTTGATGATGCCCAGAAGAGCGCCGAAAAAGATCAGCAAGGTGTGCCGTTTCATTATTTGGTTTTCTCTCAGATGGCTGATGCTTGTGATGGGAATCCGCATTCGACTGACGGGGAAGGAAAAGCTCCCCGACTGTCCTTGCGTGCTCGTGAGCAATCACCGCTCGGACTTTGATCCCATGACCGTTCTGGCGGCTCTGAATAAGCGAAAGCTTGCCTACATTTCCAAGGAGGGAAATTTCAAAATTCCGATCGTCGGTCCCTTTATCCGACAGGCGGGATTCGTTGGGATTGACCGTGGAAACGGCATCCGTGCGGTTCGCACCCTGCAAGCGGCGGCAGACCGCATGAAGAGTGAGGGCGTAGATATCGGAATTTATCCCGAGGGAACGCGCAGCAAAACCGGAAAGCTTTTGCGCTTCAAGACGGGTGCCTGCTATCTGGCACAGCTTGCCAATGCTCCCATCGTTATCATGACTACGCAGGGAACCGAGAAGATCTCAAAGAGATTTTTGTTTTCTCCCATTGTGGTTGAGCTGAACATCATTGAGGTGATCGACCGCGAGCGTGTCAATTCTACCTCCCAGAATGAATTGACCGATTATATTCGACAGGTCGTCGCATCCAATCTGCCTCCCGAAGAAGAGGCTTGAGAACGTTTTCCCTTGGAGGAGCTTGCTTGTATGGTACACTATCCAAAATGTAATCTTCATACCCATACATCCTTCTGCGATGGAAAAGATGCGCCTCTGGCCATCGTGCGCGAAGCGATCCGAGGTGGGCTGCAGATCCTTGGCTTTTCGGGGCATTCCCATACGGCGTTTGACCCGGGCTATTGCATGACGCCCGAATCGACGAGAGCCTACCGCGACGAGATCGAGCGGCTCAAAAAGATTTATGGGGAACAGATCCGTATTCTGTGCGGAATCGAGCAGGACCTTTACACTGAGGAGCAGGCAAGCGGGTTCGATTATGTCATCGGCTCGGTTCACTACGTTTTGCGGGACGGGAGGTATCATCCGGTCGATCTTTCGCCGGAAGCTACTTTGCAAACCGTGAAGGAATGCTTTGGCGGTGACTTTTACCGATATGCGGCGGCGTATTATGAGACTGTAGCGCAGCTTCCCAAGCAAACAGGCTGTGATATCATCGGACACTTTGATCTGATCGAAAAGTTTAACGAAGAGGATCGGATGTTTGCGACAGACGAGTACCGCTACCGTCGCCCTATGATGGATGCGCTGGATGAATTGCTCAAGCATGACGTGATGTTTGAAATCAACACGGGAGCAATGGCGAGAGGCTATCGGAGTGTTCCGTATCCCTCCCCCTACGTGCTCAGACGGATCGCGGAAAAGCGGGGAAGGGTCGTGTTGAACTCGGACGCCCACACGAAGGAAGCGCTGACGTATGGCTTTGAGGATGCCGTTCGGTATGCGAGATCCTGCGGGATCGGCGGGTTTGCCGTGCCGACCGAGCGCGGTTGGGAGATCTTGCCGCTCAATTCCAAGAGATGACCCGAAAAAATTGCAAAAAAACGCGTGAAACACAATCGTTTTTTTGCAAAAGAACTTGACAACAATTTGAAAATATGCTATACTGGCATATATAAATATGATAGAGGCGCATTTTGAAATGAGTACCGAGCGTGTCAAAGCCTTCGCAGGGCGTTGCGGTTGGGAAAGGTTCGGATGCCGAAGACGGTCGAGGCGAAAGATCGGTCTGGCAGAACGTGAGAACATCCGTTATGCTGTCGCAGAAATGCGGAGAGCTATCCTTCTTCACAGAGATTTGCTCCGATCGGGCAAGGAGATCAGTGAACTGGCAGAGCCGCATTCGAACTATGGGCTCTGCCTGTTTTTGCGGACAGAGCAATCTCAAACAGAAAGGAAACACAAACATGAACGAAAAGAAAACCGTCTTCAGAGGTGCCGCAAGCGCACTGGTAACTCCCCTTAACGAGAACGGAGTAGACTATCCCGCATTGGAGAAACTGATCGAATGGCAGATTGAGAAGGGAATCAACGCCCTCGTCACCTGCGGTACGACCGGCGAGGCTTCTACCCTGACCGATGAAGAGCACCGCGAGGTCATTCGCTTTACGGTAGAGAAGACGAGAGGCAGAGTTCCGGTCATTGCAGGAACGGGATCGAACGATACCGATTATGCGATCGAGCTGACCAAGTACGCTTGCGAGGTTGGCGCGGACGCCGTTCTGGTTGTAACGCCTTACTACAACAAGGCAACGCAGAAGGGACTGATTCAGTCCTTTACGGCAATTGCCGACGTCAGCACGAAGCCCGTGATCCTCTACAACGTTCCTTCCAGAACAGGTTGTAACATTCTTCCCGCAACGGCATCCGTTCTTGCTGATCATCCTATGATCGTGGGCATCAAAGAGGCAAGCGGTAACATTTCTCAGATTGCCGAGCTTGCAGCGGCTGTGAGAGGTCGTATGGGTATCTATTCGGGTAATGACGATCAGATCGTTCCCGTGCTTTCCTTGGGCGGTATCGGCGTGATTTCGGTGCTCTCCGACATTATGCCTGCCGAGACAGTTGAGATGTGTGATAAGTTCTTCCGCGGAGATATTGCGGGAAGCACCAAGCTTCAGCTCGATCTCTTGCCCGTGATCTCTGCTTTGTTCAGCGAGGTCAACCCCATTCCCGTCAAGGCAGCGTCTGCTGCAATGGGACTTTGTGAGAACTACGTTCGCCTGCCTCTGACCGTGATGGAGCCCGAGCATGAGGCGAAGATGATTGCAGTTATGAAGAAATGGAATTTGATCCCCGAGGGAGGAAACGCTTAATGGAGATTCTCATTTGCGGAATCGGAGGCAGAATGGGAAGAGAGGTCGCCTCTCTGACTATGGCGGGATGCAGAGGCTCTCGCCCCGTGGCAGGATTTGATATTCTGCCGGTGGATACGAGAGATTTTCCAAGCTATACCGACTGGAATGCGGTGTGTGAGACGCCCGATTGCATCATTGATTTTTCCCATCACTCGGGAACCGAGGCGATGCTCTCCTTCGCTGTTGCAAAGAAGATCCCCGTCGTGCTTTCCACGACCGGTCACACCGAGGAGGAGCTGGCTTGTATTCAGGCTGCCGCAAAGCAGATTCCGATCTTCTTCTCGGCAAATATGTCTGTCGGCGTAGCGCTTTTGGCAGAGCTTGCCAAGAAGACGGCAAAGGCGATGCCCGATGCGGAAATCGAGATCATTGAAAAGCATCACAACCGCAAGCTGGACGCTCCCAGCGGAACGGCACTGCTTCTTGCAGAGGCGATCCGTACTGTGCGAAAGGGCGCAAAGCTGATTTTCGGAAGATACGGACAGGGCAAGCGCGATCCCGATGAGATCGGAATCCACGCCATCCGAATGGGAAATATCGTCGGAGATCACGAGATCATCGTGGGAACCGATACCCAGACCATCACCCTGCGCCACGAGGCGCATAGCCGTGCACTCTTTGCAGAGGGCGCGGTTTGCGCGGCAGAATTTCTGATCCAGCAGCCTGCAGGACTTTACAATATGCAGGATTTCCTGAATTTTGCCGACTGAGGAGTACGAAAGATGAAAATTCCTTTTACCAAGATGCATGGCATCGGAAATGACTATATTTACGTAAATTGCATGGAAAAAGAGCTGGACGACCCCAACCGCGTGTCCTTCGTGATGTCTCCGAGACACTTTTCGGTGGGCGCAGACGGACTTGTGATGATCTGCTCCTCCGAGATCGCCGACGCAAAGATGAGAATGTTCAATGCGGACGGCAGTGAGGGAAAAATGTGCGGAAACGCCATTCGTTGCGTTGGAAAGTATCTGTATGACAACGGCATCGTTTCCAAGGAGAAGCTGAGCATCGAAACGCTTTCGGGTATCAAGTATCTCAGCCTCAACGTCGAGAATGGAAAGGTCAAGTCGGTCGAGGTCGATATGGGCAAGGCGATCCTGACCCCTGCCGATATCCCCGTTGTTTTTGACGGAGAGCGCATGATTGATCAGCCTGTTGAGGTCAACGGCGGCGTATACCGTCTGACGGCTGTTTCTATGGGAAATCCCCATGCCGTTACCTTTGTGGACGACGTGGATTCTCTGGATCTTGAGAAGATCGGCCCCAATTTTGAAAACCTTGCAATTTTTCCCGACCGTGTGAACACAGAGTTTGTTCGCGTGATTGATTCCAAGACGCTTCAGATGCGCGTTTGGGAGCGCGGAAGCGGCGAGACCTACGCCTGCGGCACGGGTGCTTGCGCGACTGTCGTAGCGGCGGTTCTGAACGGAATTTGCCCCATGGATACCCCCATCACCGTTCGCTTGCGCGGCGGAGATCTTAAAATTGTATGTGAGAGCGATATGCGCGTGCTGATGACAGGACCCGCACAAAAGTCTTATGAAGGAGTGTTTGACTATGAAGATTCGGATCAATGAGCATTTTGGAGAGATTAAGGAAAGCTATCTGTTTTCCGACATTGCAAAGCGCGTCAAGGCGTACAGCGCGGCTCATCCCGAGCAAAAGATCATTCGTTTGGGAATCGGCGACGTGACCCTTCCTCTGACCGAGTCGGTAATCGAGGCGATGCACCGCGCGGTCGACGAGATGGCGGAGTCCAAGACCTTCCGTGGATACGCTCCCGAATACGGCTACGATTTTCTGCGCGGCGCGATCGCAGATTACTATGCGCGCATGGGTGTTGCGCTTGACGCAGAGGAGATCTTCGTCAGCGACGGCGCCAAGAGCGATATCGGCAATATGGTGGATATTCTTGGCGACAACGATATTCTGATCCCCGATCCCGTTTATCCCGTTTACGTAGACAGTAACCTGATGAGCGGACGCAAGGCGACCCTGCTTGAGGCAAACGCAGAGAATGGATTTTTGCCCATGCCTGCAGGAATTGAGGAGAAGGCTTGGCTGATCTATCTTTGCTCCCCCAACAATCCTACGGGAGCGGTCTACAACCGTGAGCAGTTGACCGAGTGGGTGGGTTTTGCAAACCGCACCGGATCGCTGATCCTGTTTGACTCCGCTTACGAGTCCTATATCAAGGGCGATTATCCGCACTCTGTTTACGAGATCGAGGGCGCGCGCTCCTGCGTGATCGAGATCTGCAGTCTTTCCAAGACCGCGGGCTTTACCGGTACCCGTTGCGGTTGGACGGTGCTTCCCGCAGAGCTTGAGGCGAACGGTGTCAAGCTTGCAAAGCTTTGGGCAAGACGTCAGGCGACCAAGTTTAACGGCGTTCCTTACGTCGTTCAGAGAGCGGCAGAGGCGGCGGTTTCCGAAAAGGGACACGCCGAGGCAATGGAATGTGTCGGATATTATATGGAAAATGCAAGAATTCTGGCTGAGTTCCTCAGAGAAAAGGGAATTTGGTTCACGGGCGGAGAGAACTCTCCCTACCTGTGGCTGCGTTGCCCGAACGGAATGGGCTCTTGGGAGTTCTTTGATTACTTGCTGGAAAACGCGCAGATCGTTGGTACTCCCGGCGAGGGATTCGGAAAGTGCGGAGAGGGATATTTCCGCCTGACCTCCTTCGGTACGCGTGAGTCTACGATCGAGGCGGTAGAACGCCTGCGCTGCTTGCTTTGAGGTGAATTATGATTTGTGAAAATCTTTCGGTAAACGAGAAGGGGAATCTTTGCATCGGCGGGATGGATACCGTTGAGCTTGCAAAGAAGTATGGCACACCTCTTTACGTGATGGACGAAGATCGCATCCGCGAGCGTTGCCGCACGTATATGACCGCCATGAAGGAGGCGTTTGGTGAATCTGCGCTTCCGCTTTACGCCGGAAAGGCTGCTGCTTTCCGTCACATCTACCGTGTGATGAGAGAGGAGAACATGGGAATCGACGTGGTTTCGTCGGGCGAGATCTACTCGGCGGCTTCGGTGGATTTCCCGATGGAAAGAGCGTATTTCCACGGAAATAACAAGACGGATGCTGACATTGCTTACGCGATGGAGCATGGCGTGGGCACATTCGTTGTAGACAACAACGAGGAGCTTTACGCGGTGGATCGCATTGCAGGCGAGAGAGGGATCAATCAGAAGATCCTCATCCGTATCACCCCCGGAATCGACCCTCATACCTATGAGGCGGTCTCTACCGGGAAGGTGGATTCCAAATTCGGTAACGCCATTGAAACAGGCGCGGCAGAGCAGATCGTATCCAATGCGCTCACCCTCAAGAACATTACGCTGATGGGCTTCCACTGCCACGTTGGATCTCAGGTTTTTGATTCCGACATCTATCTCCGCGCGTGTGCGATTATGCTGGATTTCTCGGCGCAGATGAAGGCAAAATTCGGATATGAGATCCGCGAGCTGGGTCTTGGCGGCGGATACGGTGTTCGCTACCTTGAGGAGCATCCCATCATCGATATTCCTGCGAATATCCGTCAGGTCGGTGCGGCGTTCAAGGCACAGTGCGAGAGCCTTGGTCTGACACCTCCCGCGGTTCGTATGGAGCCGGGCAGAAGCATCGTTGCCGATGCAGGTCTGACGCTTTATACCGTTGGAACCGTGAAGCGGATCCCCGGCTACAAGAACTACGTTTCGGTGGACGGCGGCATGACCGACAATCCTCGCTTTGCGCTCTACCAGTCTCCCTACACGGCGTATATTGCAAACCGCATGAATGAGCCTGCGGGTATGCGCGCGTCGGTGGTTGGAAGATGCTGCGAGAGCGGAGACATTCTTCAGGAGAACGTTGCGGTTCCCGAGACAACCGAGCGTGGCGATATTGCCGCAGTTCTGACCACGGGAGCATATAACTATGCGATGTCGATGACCTATAACCGCATTCCGCGCCCTGCAATGGTTATGGTCGCAGGCGGCGAGGACAAGCTCATCATTCGCCGCGAATCCTACGAGGATCTTTGCAGAAACGAGCTGTAAAACAGATCAAGAAAAGAGGACAGAAAAACATCTCTGTCCTCTTTTTGATCACCACGGACACCACTGTTTTTTCTAAAGAGATTTATTTGACAAAATATGAAGAATTTTTGCGTGCATTAACAAAATGTTCACCAAATATTCACTTGGGTGTGTTAAAATGAGAAAAAACACAAAGGAGAACCGATATATGAGAGAAGAACATAAGGGCAAAATGAAGATCCTGATCGCTTTTGGGGTTTTGTTTTTGGTTGTCGCGATCCTCTTGGCACTTATTTTCCTGGATAGCAAAAAGTCGTACACCGTAGAATTTGACTTGAATGGCGGTACGCTTTTGGGCGGATCCTTGGTGCAGCGTGTTTTGCAGGGGCAGGATGCCGTTCCGCCGTCTGTTGTAAAGGATGGCGCATATCTGCGCGGCTGGAGCGCATCCTATCGCAAAATTACAAAAGATATCGTAATCGAGGCTATTTGGGAGTACGAAACGACCGCAGGTATTATTTATTCGGATAGCGAAAGTCAAAATTTTGTTGAAATTGAAAGGGCATACGAACTTTTGACCGGAGACGTCTATCTGGGCGCGTATTACAATGACAAGAAGGTGCTTGGCATTCTTGACGGCGCATTCAAGGACTGCAGAGGCGTCACGAGAGTCTATTTGCTTGACGGTCTGGTCAAGATTGGAGATCATGCGTTTGATAACTGCGTCTCCTTGACGGAAATCGAAGTTCCTGAAACGGTTATACGCATCGGGGGATATGCATTCGTCAATTGTTCGGATCTTGAAAAATTGACCTTGAACGAGGGGCTTTGGGAGATCGGTGAGTGTGCTTTTGCCGGATGCACGGGTCTGACCGAGGTGATTCTGCCCGAAAGCGTGATCACCATTGAGGCAAACGCCTTTATGGGATGCACGGATCTTGTGATCAAGACCACGATTCCGCAGGAGGAATGGCCCGAGAGCTGGGCGGAAGGGTGGTACGGTGACGCCACCGTTGAAGTTATCGAGGTCGAAGATGAAGCCGCAGCTGAAGAAGAGGATGAAGGGAAGGGTGATCGCTGATTATGCATATGATGCAAATGCTCGGCGGTCTGTCGTTGGTCTTCTTTGTCGCTTTGTTTTTGATGTGCTTCTTCCGAGAGAAGCTGAAACATCCGCTTGTCAATCCGCTGTTTTTGATTGTGTGTGCGGTGTTTTTCTTCTGCTGGAACTATGCCGCCTACGAGCGCGGATGGCTTGAGGATGGCTTCATGACCCTTGAGAACATCAGCCCTTATATTTGCACGGTGATTCTTTTTACGCCGTTTCTGAGTGAAAAGCTCAGGGGCTTTGCTTACTCTGCCATTGCTTTTTTTGGCTTTGGAATGTTCCTTGCTCTTTATATCAGCCCGGGTGAACAATATTTCATAAGCCATGTCTACACCGCCACCTTTATGCACATCAGTGAGGCGGCTTGCCACCTGATCATGGCTTTGTACGGGTTCTATCTGATTTTGGTCGGCAGGGTCAAGCTGACATGGATCAGCTTTGGAAAAGCTGTGGTTTTTGCGTACGCCTCCATAGGTTTTGGCGTGTTTCTCAACTGGTGCTTCCACCTTGCCAACTTCGGCATGAATATGTACGGTGATTATTCCATCTACTTCCTCAGAATTTTCGGAAGCTTTGAGGGTACCTTTGTGGCTTACCTGCTTGGCGTTTTGGGAACACTCGTTATGGGATTTCTCATTGGGATCTTCCTTGATTGGTTTTCCAGACCCAAAGAGACGGCGAACAACGTCATTGAGGACGGTACCATCGAGGATGCCGCAACGGAGAACGGTATAACGGAAACTGACACAACGGAAAATTAAACGAAAAGATCTTATAACCGGCGCAATGCTCCCAACGGAGGATCGCGTCGGTTTCGTTTATCTTTTCGGAGTGGGATTTTTTATTTTGGCAAAAAATCTCTTTACAAAGTTTATTTGATATGATATAATAAAGAGGTAGAAAGATGAGAGAGGGGAGGCGTTTGAATGCGATTGGATCGGTTGCTTTCCGAATGTAAAATTGCAACCCGAACCGAGGCGGTAAAGGCGTGTCGGGCAGGACTTGTTACGGTCAACGGAACGGTCGCTCGCAAGTCGGATCAACAGGTTGATCCCGAGCGGGATCGCATCGTGTTCTCGGGTGAATCCGTGGAATATCGGAAGTTTTTCTATATTCTATTGAACAAGCCCGACGGCTATATCAGCGCGACCGAGGACGGTAAAGATCCCGTTGTGACCGAGCTTTTACCCGAAAAGTACCGCAAAATGGGCTTGTTTCCCTGCGGACGGCTGGACAAGCACACGCTCGGGTTGATGCTTCTGACAAACGACGGCGCGCTCTCTCACAGATTGCTTGCTCCCAAGAGCCACGTGACCAAGAGCTACGGCTTTTCGGTCCGCTTTTCGCTCTCGGCGGAGGACGTCAGCCGACTGGAGGCGGGGGTGGATATCGGGGATTACGTGACCAAGCCCTGTCGGGTGGAGCTTCGCTCCGAAACGGAGGGCGTGATCTTTATCACCGAAGGAAAGTATCATCAGATCAAACGCATGATGGAGGCGGTCAACAACCGCATCACCTATCTGGAACGGTTGACCTTCGGACCGCTCTCGCTGGACCCCGCGCTTGACCGAGGGGACTGGAGACTCTTGACCGATGAAGAGGAAAAGGCGCTTTTGGATGCCACAAAAAGGAAATAAGTTAGAAAGGTTTTTCATTGTATGAACATGATTGAGACGATTGCGGCGGAGTTTGGACTGAAGGTCGATCAGGTCGAGAAGACGGTCGCATTGATTGACGAGGGCAACACCATTCCTTTTATTGCGCGTTACCGTAAAGAGGTGACGGGAAGTCTGGACGATAGCGTGTTGCGTGATCTTAACGACCGCTTGAATTTTTTGAGAAATTTGCAAAAGCGCAAGGAAGAGGTGTCGGCGCTCATTACCGCGCAGGACAAGATGACACCCGAGATCCAAGCGGCAATTGATGCAGCCAAGACCATCACCGAGGTGGACGATATTTATCGCCCCTTCCGTCCTCACAGAAAGACGCGCGCGTCGGTTGCAAGAGAGAAGGGACTGGAGCCTCTTGCAGAGCTTTTGCTGGCTCAAGAGCCTTCGTACACCCCCTCGATTGACGAGCAGGCGGCTGCTTTCATTGATGAAGAAAAGGGTGTTGGCAGCATAGAAGAGGCCCTTCAGGGCGCAAGAGATATCATCGCAGAGGATATCTCGGACAATGCAGAGTACCGCAAGGAGATCCGCGCGCTGACCTTCGCAAACGGAACGCTCAACGCGCGCAATGCCAAGGACGAGGATTCGGTTTACGCGCAGTATTACGAGTATTCCGAGCTTCTTAAAAAGGTTCTGCCGCATCGCGTTTTGGCGCTCAACCGTGGCGAAAAGGAAGAGTTTTTGAAGGTCTCGATTTCGGTCGAGGAAAACATCGTTCTGCAGGGACTTCGCGCAAGGATCCTTCTCGGAAACGGCAGTCCTGCTACTGAGCACGTGGCAATGGCGCTGACCGACAGCTATCAGAGATTGATCGCTCCCTCCATTGAGAGAGAGATCAGAAGCGACATTTTTGACAACGCCTGTGAGGGCGCAATCAAGGTCTTTGCCGACAACCTCAGCCACCTTTTGATGCAATCGCCCTTGAAAGGGAAGACAGTTTTGGGATTCGACCCCGGTTATGCGCACGGCTGCAAGCTTGCGGTGGTTGACAAGATCGGAAAGGTTATCGACACGGGCGTGATCTATCCCGTCAAGCCTCGTGAGGAGATCGAAAAGAGCAAGCGGATCGTCAAGCAGATGATCACGAAGCACGGCGTTGACGTGATTGCGATCGGAAACGGTACGGCGTCCAAGGAAAGCGAGATCTTTATTGCAAATCTCATCAAGGAGATTGACAGAGACGTAAAATACATCGTTGTAAGCGAGGCGGGTGCATCCATTTATTCTGCCTCCAAGCTGGCGGCGGAGGAATTTCCCGAGTTTGACGTCATGCAGAGAAGCGCGGTTTCGATTGCAAGACGTCTGCAGGATCCTCTGGCAGAGTTGATCAAGATCGATCCGAAGGGAATCGGTGTCGGACAGTATCAGCACGATATGAAGCAGGCAAGACTTGACGAGGCACTCGGCGGTGTGGTTGAGGATTGCGTAAACTCGGTTGGAGTTGACATCAATACGGCATCCTTCTCGCTCCTCGCGCATATTGCGGGAATCAATTCCACGTCGGCGAAGAACATCGTTCGCTACCGTGAGGAAAACGGAGAATTTTCCTCGCGCGCACAGCTTTTGAAGGTACCGAGAATCGGCGCGAAGGCATACGAGCAGGCGGCTGGATTTTTGCGCGTGCCGGGAGGCAAGAACATTCTTGACAACACAGGCGTACATCCCGAATCCTATGAGGCTGCTGAAAAGCTTCTCGAGCTCTTTGGTTATACCAGAGAGGACGTGAAGGCAGGCAATCTCAAGGAACTTGGCAAGAAGGTGGAACAGATGGGCGCGCGCTCGGTTTGCGAGAAGCTCGGCATCGGCTTGCCGACCTTGGAAGACATCGTGTCGGAACTGCAGAAGCCCGGACGCGACATTCGTGATACGCTTCCGCCTCCCGTTCTCAGAGATGACATTCTCAGCCTTGAGGATTTGAAGCCTGATATGGAGCTGACGGGAACCGTCAGAAACGTCATTGACTTCGGCGCGTTCGTTGACATCGGCGTGCATCAGGACGGATTGGTTCACATTTCCCAGCTCTCGGATCGCTTTGTAAAGCATCCGTCCGAGGTTGTGAAGGTAGGGGACATCGTCACCGTCTGGGTCATCAGCGTTGACGTTCAAAAGAAGAGAATTGCACTCAGAATGAAGAAAAAAGCTTAAATTCGGTTGATATCTTAATATATTAAAATCGCAAAAGAGGAATTGGCCGAAAAGAACATGTCTGTTTGTGCAAGATGTATAAATATAAGAATGCAATTTTGGGCAATTACCCTCTTCCATTTTTACGAAAAATTTGGTACAATTATATACGATGAAAATAATGTCTACAAGCTATATTGCAAGGAGACACAGGAGGAAAATACAAGTATGGCAAGTTTATCTCTGAAGCATATTTACAAGAAGTATCCCGGCGGCGTTACTGCAGTATCCGACTTCAACCTGGAGATCAAGGACAAGGAGTTCCTGGTTCTCGTAGGACCTTCCGGTTGCGGTAAGTCCACCACTCTGCGTATGATCGCAGGTCTGGAGGAGATCTCCGAGGGTGAGCTCCGCATCGGCGACCGTTTGGTAAACGACGTTGCTCCTAAGGATCGTAAGATCGCGATGGTGTTCCAGAACTACGCTCTGTATCCTCATATGTCCGTGTTTGAGAACATGGCATTCGGTCTGAAGCTGAGCAAGGTTCCGAAGGACGTCATCAAGAAGAAGGTTGAGGACGCAGCTCGCGTGCTCGACATCACCCACCTGCTTGACCGTAAGCCGAAGGCTCTCTCCGGTGGTCAGAAGCAGCGTGTTGCTCTCGGACGTGCAATCGTTCGTAACCCTGAGGTATTCTTGCTTGACGAGCCGCTTTCCAACTTGGACGCAAAGCTTCGTGCTGCGATGAGAACCGAGTTGACCAAGCTTCACAACCGCGTTGAGACCACCTTCGTATACGTAACGCACGACCAGGTAGAGGCTATGACCATGGCTACCAGAATCGTCGTTATGAAGGACGGTCTGATTCAGCAGGCTGACGCTCCTCAGAAGCTCTACGACGAGCCCGTAAATATGTTCGTTGCAGGCTTTATCGGAACGCCTCAGATGAACTTCATGGAAGGTAAGCTTGAGGAGAAGGACGGCGCGCTGTACTTCGTTTACGAGGGCAACTACCTCAAGATGCCCGAGGACAAGGCAAAGGCTCCCGAGCTTCAGGAGTACATTGGCAAGGAGGTATTCGGCGGTCTCCGTCCCGAGTGTATCTTTGACGATGAGCAGAACCTTGAGAAGCATGCTGACGCAGCGTTCGATACCGACGTTGACGTAACCGAGTTGATGGGCGCTGAGATTTATCTGTACCTCAACGTTGGAGAAGAGGGCAAGCTGATCGCTCGCGTTTCCTCCAGATCCAAGACTCGCGCAGGCGACAAGATCAAGGTTGCTTTCGATATGACCAGACTTCATATCTTTGATAAGGATACCGAGCGTTGCGTTCTGCACTAATCGGTATGATAAAAAGGCATCGCGGATACTCCGCGATGCCTTTTTGGTGTTTTGGAGTGCAAATCACAATATTTTTGACCGAAATGGGAAATATTTTTAACAAAAATCACGAAAATTTTCAAAAAACTATAGATTTTTTCTACATAATGTAGTATAATGTATTTGTTGTGTGTTGCAATTCAGAATGCAACGGTGAAAATGACGAAAAACAAGTTAGGAGGCTGCTTGAATTATGAAGAAGAAACTGACGATGGTCGAGTTTCACGGGACCAAAGAGCAAGAAGAGGCTTTGCTGAAGGTCATTGAAAAGCATATCGGAGAAAAGGGCTCCATGATGCCGATCCTTCAGGAGGCGCAGGAGATCTACGGTTATCTTCCGATTGAGGTTCAGAAGATCATCGCTGACAAGACCGGTGTTTCCCTCGAGGAGATCTTTGGAATCGTGTCTTTCTATGCTCAGTTCAAACTGAATCCCGACGGTCAGTACGCGATTGCCGTTTGTCTGGGAACCGCTTGCTACGTAAAGGGATCGGGAGACATTATCGAAAAGATTTCCGAGCGACTCAACGTTCCGATCGGAAGCACGTCGGCTGACGGCAAGTATTCCATTGAGGCAACCCGTTGCATCGGTGCGTGCGGACTGGCTCCTGTTCTGACCGTGAACGGCGAGGTTTACGGAAGACTGACCGTTGATGACGTTGACGGTATTCTTGCAAAATACATCTGATCTTTCGGGATCTGTGATTTATAATAAAGAGAGAGAGGAACCGAATTTATGATATCTTTGGTTGAACTTGAAAAGATCAGAGAAACAATGAAGGAATCTTTGATTCTTCGAAACGATAATAAGGACGTCAAGGCGGGTGGAGACAGCAAGGTTCGCGCACATGTTTTGTGCTGCGGCGGAACCGGCTGTACGTCTTCCGGAAGCCCCAAGATTCAGGCTGCGTTTGAGTCTGAAATCGCAAAGCAGGGCCTTTCCGAGGAGATCAAGGTGATCCAGACCGGATGCTTTGGACTTTGCGCGCTTGGTCCTGTCGTCATCGTGTATCCCGGCGGAACCTTCTACAGCAACGTAACCGTTGAGGACGTTGCAGAGATCGTTTCCGAGCATCTGGTGAACGGACGGGCTGTCGAGAGATTGGTCTACAACGACGTTGCAGATGCTGACGTGGTAGAGGATGCACACTATTCCTTGAATGATACGATTTTCTATAAATCTCAGTACCGTCTGGCACTCCGTAACTGCGGTGTGATCGACCCTGAGAACATTGACGAGTACATCGGTAGAGACGGATATAAGGCACTTGGCAAGGTGCTGACCGAGATGACGCCCGATCAGGTTATCGAGACCATTCTGGCATCCGGACTTCGCGGACGCGGCGGCGCAGGATTCCCCACGGGTATGAAGTGGAAGTTTGCCTCCGGCAACCGCGGCAACGTTCAGAAGTACGTTTGCTGTAACGCGGACGAGGGTGACCCCGGCGCGTTCATGGACCGTTCCGTGCTGGAGGGGGACCCCCACGCATTGATCGAGGCAATGGCGATCGCAGGCTATGCGATCGGAGCAGATCAGGGTTACGTTTACGTTCGTGCAGAGTATCCCATCGCCGTAAACCGTCTGAAGATCGCGATTGAGCAGGCAAAAGAGAAGGGACTTCTCGGTGAGAATATTTTCGGAACCGGATTCAACTTTGATTTGGACATCCGTTTGGGCGCAGGCGCCTTCGTGTGCGGTGAGGAGACCGCTCTGATGACCTCTATCGAGGGTAACAGAGGTGAGCCTCGTCCCCGTCCTCCGTTCCCGGCTGTCAAGGGTCTGTTTGGCAAGCCTACCGTTTTGAATAACGTGGAAACCTATGCAAACATTCCGCAGATCATTCTCAACGGCGTGGAGTGGTTCACAAGCATCGGAACCGAGAAATCCAAGGGTACGAAGGTCTTTGCGCTTGGCGGAAAGATCAAGAACACCGGTCTTGTTGAGGTTCCTATGGGTACCACGCTCCGTCATATCATCGAGGAGATCGGCGGCGGTATCCCGAACGGAAAGCAGTTTAAGGCAGCGCAGACCGGCGGACCCTCCGGCGGATGCATTCCTTCTCACTTGATCGATACCCCCATCGACTACGATAACCTTTTGGAGATCGGTTCGATGATGGGATCGGGCGGACTCATCGTCATGGATGAGGACAACTGTATGGTTGACATCGCTCGCTTCTTCCTGGAGTTCACGGTTGACGAGTCCTGCGGAAAGTGCACGCCTTGCCGAATCGGAACCAGAAGATTGCTTGAGATTCTGGATAAGATCATTGAGGGTAAGGGCGAGATGGAGGATCTTGATCGCCTCGAGGAGCTCTCCAACTACATCAAGTCCGCATCCCTTTGCGGACTGGGTCAGACCGCTCCGAACCCCGTGCTTTCCACGCTTCGCTACTTCAGAGATGAATATATCGCGCACATCGTGGACAAGAAGTGTCCGGCAGGCGTATGCAAGAAGCTGATTCGCTTCAGCATCGACGCCGACAAGTGTATCGGTTGCGGTATGTGCGCAAGAAATTGTCCTGCAGACGCCATTCGCAAGACTACTTACGTGGCTCCCGGTCACAAGCTGCCGTCTCTTGAGATTGATCCCGCAAAGTGCGTGAAGTGCGGAGCTTGTCTGGATTCTTGTAAGAAGATCAAGGCGATTTCCAAGGGCTAAGAAAGGGGAATTGTGAAAATGGATATGATTCAGGTTACAATTAACGGCGTGGTGTATTCCGTTCCTGCAGGCTCTACCGTTCTGGAAGCGGCAAGAGTAGCAAACATTGATATTCCTACGCTGTGTTATTTGAAGGATATTAACGAGATCGGCGCGTGCCGTCTGTGTCTTGTAGAGGTTTCCGAAAAGCGCGGTGCTACTATGGGCCCGTTCCGTATGGTTACGGCTTGCGTGTATCCCTGTACCGACGGTATGGAGATCAAGACCAACACCCCCAAGATCACGGCTTCGCGCAAGATGAACTTGGAGCTGTTGCTCTCCAATCACGATCAGAAGTGCCTCTCCTGCGTGCGCTCCACCAACTGTGAGCTGCAGACTCTGTGCCGTGAGTACGGCGTAGATCAGTCTCGCTTCAAGGGTGTTGTGAATCAGTACGAGATCGACGATAAGACGCCTATCATCCGCGACAACAACAAGTGCGTGCTTTGCCGCAGATGTGTTGCAACGTGCGCAAAGATCCAGGAGATCGGTGTCATTGGCGCGAACAACCGTGGATTTGATACTTACGTAGGCTCTGCGTTTGAGCAGGCGCTTGAAAGCACCTCCTGCATCAACTGCGGTCAGTGTATCGTGGCTTGCCCCGTAGGTGCGCTCTATGAAAGAGATGACACCGATAAGGTGTTTGAAGCATTGGCAGATCCTAAGAAGCACGTGATGATTTGCACCGCTCCTTCGGTTCGCGCACAGCTTGGCGAGTGCTTCGGCTACGAGCCCGGTACCGACGTGGAGGGCAAGATGGTTGCCGCTCTGAAGGCGCTTGGCTTTGACGGTGTATACGATATGAACCTCACCGCTGACCTGACCATCGTTGAGGAGGCAAACGAGCTGATCGGAAGAATCCAGAACAACGGAACGCTTCCCATGATCACCTCTTGCTCGCCCGGATGGATCAAGTATTGCGAGCATTACTTCCCGGATTTTGTGGACAATCTTTCCACCTGCAAGTCTCCTCAGCAGATGTTCGGTGCGGTCGTGAAGACCTATTACGCGCAGAAGATGGGCTGGGATCCCGCAGATATCGTGATGGTTTCCGCAATTCCTTGTACCGCAAAGAAGTTTGAGGTTGGACGTCCCGATCAGTCTGCTGCAGGCGTTCCCGACGTGGATTATGCAATCACCACCCGTGAGGTTGGCAGAATGATTCAAAAGGCGGGCATCAACTTCCGCGCGCTTGCAGACGCGGCGTTTGACGATCCCTTTGCGATCGGTTCGAGCGCAGGCGCGATCTTCGGCGCAACCGGAGGCGTTATGGAGGCGGCTCTCCGCTATGCGGCTGAGGTTATTCTCGGCAAGAAGCTGGAGAAGATCGACTTTGCAGAGGTTCGCGGTGTTGAGGGAATCAAGACTGCTTCCTACAAGCTTGGTGATCTGACCGTTAACGTTGCGGTTGCCTCCAGTACAGGTATGGCAAAGAAGCTCCTTGAGAAGGTGAAGAAGGGCGAGCTTGACGTTCAGTTCATTGAGATCATGGGGTGTCCCGGCGGATGCGTCAACGGTGGCGGTCAGCCGATCCAGCCTGCAAAGGTTCGCATGAATATGGATCTTCGTGCGGTTCGCGCGGCGGTTCTTTACAACGACGATGCGACCTCCGAGTTGCGTAAGTCGCAGGATAACCTCGCGGTTCAGAAGCTCTATGACGAGTTCTTTGAGAAGCCCAACAGTCATAAGGCTCACGAGATTCTCCATACCTCCTACATCAAGAGAGGACTTTAATACCAAAATGGGTGCCGCAACTTCTTGCGGCACCCGCTTTGGTTTGTGCAAATTGCCAAAAATAAAAAAAGTAGCAGAAAAGCATTGAAAGATTTTGCATTTTGTGATATGATATATTAGAAGAAATATATCACGTATGCAGATATCTGGAATGTGAGAGTAAAGGTATTGGAGGACATAGATGATGTCAGAAATTTCTGTTCAATTTAAGAACCAGCTCAACGGCTACAATAAGAGCGAGGTTGACCTGCTTTTGAAGAAGATCGAGGGCGAGCTTCAGCAGAGAGCTGCTACCATTGACGCAATGCAGCAGCAGATTGCAGGACTTGAGGGCAAGCTCGAGGAGGCTCTTACCCCTCAGACCGTCGAGGCTGCGGAGAAAATTGAACTTTATGACAAGCTGATGAAGAAGATGGACGGCGACTTCAGAAATCTTCTTGCACCCGCGCAGGCAAAGGCAAAATCCATTGAGGAGAAGGCACTGTCTGATTACGAGGTTCGCATGAGCCAGGCAAGAGAGGCTGCTGACGGCATTTACGAGATGGCGGTTGACCGCATTGCCGACGTTGTGGACGCAAACATGGACCGTCTGTACGGACTTTTGGACGATTATATCTACTCCAAGTCTCTCGCAGGTCGTTTTGAGGCGTTCTGCGAGTCCTGCAATATTGCATCCATGAAGGTTGCATCCGGCATCGTTGCAGCTGCAAAGATTCCCGGAAGAGCGGCGCGCGTTGTCAGCAAGAAGGTTCAGAACGCGATCGAGCAGCTTGAGGAAGCGGAAAATACATACGGTTGTTGCGAAGATGGAGAGTGCGATCTCTGATTTTCGTTTGTGAATAACACCTTGGAAAGTGATGGTACGCTATGAATATCGGTGAAAAAATTCGTTCTTTGCGAGTTGCAAAGCTCATGACGCAGTCAGAGCTTGCCGGTAATCAGATCACCCGAAATATGCTTAGTTGCATTGAAAACGGGAGCGCGCAACCATCACTTTCTACCATTTTATACATCGCAAAGGCGTTGAACGTGCCGGTCGGTTTTCTCCTGGCAGAGGAAGGCGATGAGCTTGTTTATCAGAAAATGAGCGGACTTCCGAACATCAAAAGGGCATATCGCGCAGGAGATTGGACGGGATGTCGTAGCCTTTGCCTTTCGTCCTGCCCGGATCCTGACGATGAGATTCGGCTGATTCTTGCCAACTGTGATCTTGAAATTGCAAAATCCCTTTTTTGGGAAGGGAAGATCCGTCAAGCCTGCCGCTTTTTTGATGAGGCAATGCTCTATGCGGCGGATACCATCTATCCTGCAGAGCATATTCATGCCGAGGCAGAGGTCTACTTCCGCTATATGGAGCGGATCTCGCCTATGCTGTATTCCGACGTGCTGGACGATGGGGCGAAAAGGTCTGTTGTTTGTGTCAACGCCTTTTTTCAGTATATGATTGCATTGGAGGCGCTGGAAAACGGAGATGAGATTCCCGCAAAGCATTTTTCCGAGGTTTATTCGGAGGAATCCTTCTTTTGCTCGCATCTACACGTAAAATGCTTGATGAATCAAAGCAAATTCGGAGAGGCAAAAGATGCTCTCATGACCCTTTTAGAGGAAGAGATCTTGCTCAACGAGATCAGTCTTTTGGCGATCTTGAGCGATCTAGAGATCTGTTGCAGAGAGATCGAGGATTTCAAGGGCGCATACCGTTATTCCAACGAGCGTGTACAGCTTTTGGAAAAGCTGTTGAGAGAAAATTAAAAAAGAAGATGCGTTTGCATCTTCTTTTTTCGTTATATTTGCTTTTGTACGCTCTTATATTCGTCATAAAAACGATAGTATGGGCAAGTTCTCGTGCTGCCGGATAAAAAGCGAACCATTTCGTCTTCGTCCAGATTCACACTGCACTCGTAGTCCTCGTACTCTTCGTTATAATCATAGAATACGCAGGTCTCACACGTTCCTGCTTGCTTTTTTTCGATTGTCATCGCGCACCTCCTTGAGGGGATATCTCATTATACACGATTCTGACCCAAAAGTAAAGAAGATGTCGAAATTTTTGACAACTTTTTTGTTTTTTCTGAAAAAACTCTTGCAATTTCAAAAAATGTATGCTATAATATCCCCGTTGCATGGAAGCATAGCTCAGTTGGTTAGAGCGCACGGTTCACATCCGTGAGGTCGAGAGTTCGAGTCTCCCTGTTTCCACCAAAAAAAGAATCCCAACACGCTGTGTTGGGATTCTTTTTTTGCTGAAAATCATCGAAACGATGGTCTCCGCAAATCTCGCAAAGCGAGATTATGCCAAGGCGCGCGATGAGATGAAACGTAGGTTAAGCACAGAATCAAAACGCGCGCATAAGTTCAGAGTCTCCCTGTTTCCACCAAAAAAAGAATCCCAACACAGCGTGTTGGGATTCTTTTTTTTGCTGAAAATCATCGAAACGATGGTCTCCGCAAATCTCGCAAAACCGTAGTAATGTGTTGATTTTTTCCTTTGTGTGTGATATAATAACCATATAAATGACAAAAAGCCGCAAAAAGGAGAGTAAAAATGGATTTTGAAAAACTGATTGCAGAGCGATATTCTGTGCGTAGCTTCAAACCCGAGCATTTGCCGCAGGATGTGATAGATAAGATACTGAATGCAGCTCACAAAGCACCTACGGGATGTAATAAGCAGCCGCAAAGGATTCTCGTTTTGAACACGGATGAATCAGTTGAAAAACTCAAAGCCTGCACCAGAAGCCATTTTTGTGCGCCGACGGCTATGCTGGTTTGTCATAACAGGGAGGAAAGCTGGGTAAGACGATACGACGGCGCGCTTTCTTCTCCTGTGGACGCGGTCATCGTCACAACGTATTTGATGCTTGCTGCCGAAAACGAGGGTGTCGGTTCTTGCTGGGTGATGAGCTTTGATCCCGTTGCCATGCGCGAGGCGTATCATATCCCTGATCATATGGAACCGGTCGCCTTGCTTGTGATGGGATATCCTTCGGATGATGCCAAGCCCCTTGATATGCATTTTCAGTCGCGCCCAATTGAGGAGACTGTCTTTTATGAGGACTTCCAATAAATTCAATTCGAAAAAAGGCTCGGTCTGCTGTGTCAGACCGAGCCTTTTTTCGATATCTTTAAGCATTTTTCGTAATGGTTCCGTTGGTACAAACAACCGAGTAGTTGCCCGTCTGGTTGTCCCAAAGATTGATCTTGTGTACGGCAACCCATTCCGCGGTCGTACCGCCAAACTGAATGGTGGTCAGCGCGGTGCATCGGTCAAAGGCTCTCTCGGAGAGGAGCTTTACCGTAGAGGGCAGGGTGATGGTGGTGAGCTTGCTGCAATCTGCGAAAACAGCCTGCAAAACGTAGCGAGTATCCGCGCGGAGCGTATATTCGGTTACGGTCTTGTCGGGAATGTCGCACAGAATCAGATAAGGATTTTCATCGTTTCCAAGATAGTGCGCGCCGTCCACCTCGGTTTTTGTAAGCGCGGAGCATCCAAAGAATACGTCCTCTCCGATCTCGGTGAGTTGATCAAAGAGCTGAACTTTTTTCAGCTTGCTGCAGTAGCGGAAGGCTCTTTCGCCGAGAGAGGTGAGCTCACGCGGAAGGGTAATCTCCTCAAGCGCGTAGCAGCATGCAAATGCGGCGTGTCCGATCACGCGGACTGCCGAGCCGAACTGAATCGTTGTCAGTTTATCACAACTGTAGAACGCGCTCTCCGAGACGGTATGCACACCGTTGCCGATCGTCACGCTTGCGAGAGTATCACAGTCACTGAACGCGCGCTCCCCCAGGGAAATGACGGAGTTCGGAATGATGACCTCGGTGATCCTGTCGCAATCGTCAAAGGCAAGATTTCCGATAACGGTTATGCCCTCGGGAATCGAAAGGGAAGTGATTTCCTTGCACCCCTTAAACGCACTGTCTGCAATCACGCGAACGGGCAGATCCTTGAAGGTTGTGGGGATGGTCAGCTCTTTCTGTTGATTTTTCGTAAACCCAACGACCGCATAGTATTTGTCTCCGCTCTTTTCGGTGTAAAGGCGGAGGTTCAAGGTGCGATCAAACGTCTCGATCTCACCGACCTTGATGTCAGAGCCGGTGGAAGTGCCGTCAGCTCCAACGACGGGGGTGGATTGATCGTCTGTTTCGTTTTTGCAGGAAACCATCGTCATGGAGAGAATGGTTGTCAGGATGAGTAATATGGTAAGAATCTTGCGTTTCATAGTTCCTCCGAGTGATAAAGATAGGGAAAGGCTTGTCCTGTCACGGACGAAGCGATTCCGGGGATACGTTGTACGCGCGCTCGAATTGCTTGACGAAGTAAGCGTGATCGCGGAATCCGCATGCCGCCTCGATTTCCGAGATCGGCAGATCGGTTTCCGTCAGCAACGCTTTTGCGCGCTCCAGCTTTTTGTGATTGACGTATTGAATGGGCGTGCAACCGTATTGCTTCTGGAAAAGCGCTCGGAAATAGGTTTCGCTGATGCCCGAAAGTGCGGCAATTTGCCCGATGTTGAGCTTTTTGTCCGAAAAATGGCGTTCCAAGTAGGCCACGGACGGACGAATTTTCTCCTCTTGCAGAGCCTGTCGGTTTCCGTCTGCCGTGTTTCTGCTCAATTCATGGAGAATACCGTAAAAATCGGTCAGCATCGAGCATTCCGACGAAATGGAGCGAGGCTTTGCACATTCCAATGCAAAATGCAGAAAACGGTTCTTCAGACGCGAGGGAGCAGAGCTTGTCACGAGAGAAAGGTTGAGCGTGGAATTTTCCGTTTCGCATTGCTCAAATTCCATAATGATGACAGACCCACCTGTTTCGGTCTCCGACGAAAGAGAACACCCGCGCGGAAGAAACAATACGCTCCCATGGGTTGCGCGAAGAAGGATTTCCTCGGTTGCGTATGTGACCTCTGCATTCTCGTGATAAATGATGACGTCGTTTTCCGCGTAAAATCGTTTCTTGCCGCCAGACCACTGTTTTGCGCCGCATTGATTCGTGAAGCGCATCACGCGAGGGCATTTTGAAAAAGGGAATGACATCGTTATCTCTCCGTCTCAACGGTCAGCGTGTGATACGTGCCGCCGTCGAGATCTTTCCAGGAGAAGGTCTGATCCTCCAGGATCATGTAGCTATGGCAGGATTGCTCCTTTGGAATGGAAAGAGAGCCGGGGTTGAGATAATAAAAATCATCATGACGCTTCCACGCGGGAATGTGCGTGTGGCCGCACAGAAGAAGGTCTCCTTTTTTGAAGGGAGGGGGATTCTCTTCGGAGTGGTGATGCCCGTGGGTTGCAAAGATGCGAAGCCCGTTCACGCACAGCCATGCGTAATCGGCAAGAACAGGGAACCCAAGAACCATTTGATCGACCTCTGCCTCACAGTTTCCTCTCACGCAAAGCAGATCGCAGGAAAGGGCGTTCAGCATCTCGATGACTTTCTTGGGCGCATAATCGCGCGGAAGATCGTTTCGAGGCCCGTGGTAAAGAAGATCGCCAAGAAGGAGCACCTGATCGGGGGCTTCCTTTTTGATGGCGTCGATCAATTTCTCGCAGTAATACGCAGAGCCGTGGAGGTCTGATGCGATAAAAAGCTTCATAAAGAATCCTTTCAAAATAAACTTTCTTCTATTATATCTTCAAAAGTGATTTTTGTCAAGAAAAAACGCGTTTGAGAGCGTTTTTTTTCTTTGATATCTATTGACAAAACGGCGGTATATGTGTATAATTGTATACAGATGTACAAAGGAGGTCTGAACAATGCTTGAAATTTCCAATAAGACCAATTTACTGGAGCAAAAAAACTACAAATATTCGCTGCAGGACGTGGCAGAGCCCAATCTGTACCGCGACGTGTATCCTTATACCGAGGTTCCGCGCATCGCCTTTAACCACCGCCGTGTGCCGCTCGGAATGCCCGAGGATATCTGGATCACCGATACGTCCTTCCGCGACGGACAGCAGTCTGTGGAGCCGTACACGGTTCAGCAGATCGTAGATCTTTATAAATTGATGTCCCGCTTGGGAGGTCCTTACGGAATCATTCGTCAAACCGAATTTTTCGTTTACAGCAAGAAGGATCGCGATGCGATTGCAAAATGTCAGGAGCTTGGACTCAAGTTTCCGGAGATTACCACCTGGATCCGCGCCAGCAAGGAGGACTTCAAGCTGGTTCGCGACCTTGGAATCCGTGAGACGGGAATTCTGGTCTCTTGCAGCGACTATCACATCTTTAAGAAAATGAAGATGAGCAGAAGTGAGTGTATGAACCATTATCTGGCGACCGTTGCCGAGGCGTTTGAGGCGGGAGTTATGCCGAGATGTCACCTTGAGGATATCACGAGAGCGGATTTCTACGGCTTCGTGGTACCTTTCGTAAACGAGCTGATGAAGATGTCGCAGGATGCAAAGATCCCCGTTCGGATTCGCGCCTGCGATACCATGGGATACGGCGTGCCGTACCCGGAGGTTGCACTTCCCAGAAGCGTACCCGGTATTATCTACGGCTTGCAGCACTATTCTGACGTTCCCAGCGAGATGCTGGAATGGCACGGACACAACGACTTCTACAAGGCGGTTACCAACGCGACCACCGCATGGCTCTACGGCGCCAGTGCCGTGAACTGCTCCTTGCTTGGTATCGGAGAGCGCACGGGTAACATTCCGCTTGAGGCGATGATTATGGAGTACGCATCGCTGCGCGGATCCCTCGACGGCATGGATACGACCGTCATCACAGAGATCGGAGATTACTTCCGTCGCGAGATCGGCTACACAGTGCCGCCCATGACGCCTCTGGTGGGCAGAAACTTCAACGTGACCCGCGCGGGTATTCACGCGGACGGTCTGCTCAAGGACGAGGAGATATACAATATCTTCGATACAAAGAAGATACTCAACCGCCCCGCGTCGGTAATGGTGTGAAAGACGTCGGGACTTGCAGGCATCGCCTACTGGATGAACTCAAACTACGAGCTTCGCGG
>JAZSBE010000061.1:0-24771 GCA_045602215.1 Eubacteriales bacterium
ATAGCCCTCTGCCATTTCCATGTAGCGAACGCCTTTGGCTTTGGTGCTGAACATGGTACCAACCTGAGAACGGAGGCCTTTACCGAGGTCTTCCAGACCTGCGCCGATGGGCAGACCGCCTTCGGAGAAAGCAGACTGGGAACGGCCGTATACGATCTGAAGGAACAGCTCGCGCATAGCGGTGTTGATCGCGTCGCAGACGAGGTCGGTGTTGAGCGCCTCGAGGATGGTCTTACCGGGCAGAATCTCTGCAGCCATTGCTGCGGAGTGAGTCATACCGGAGCATCCGATGGTCTCAACCAGTGCCTCCTCGATGATGCCGTTCTTTACGTTCAGAGAGAGCTTGCACGCTCCCTGCTGGGGTGCACACCAGCCCACACCGTGGGTGTATGCGGAAATGTCGGTGATCTGCTTTGCCTGGATCCACTTGCCCTCTTCGGGAAGGGGAGCAGGACCGTGGTCGCAACCCTTGTTGACTACGCACATATGCTGAACCTCAAGGCTCTGTGCGTAAGGGTATTCGCTTACGTTGCTCATAGTTATATCTCCTTTTTGTTTTTTTCTTATTTGAACCATTCCCCGTTTGCGGGGCGGATGGCTGTCCGTTTTTTGGGAGGGATTACTGAATGATCTCTCCAAAGACCTCGCCGAATGCGCCTGCGGCGTTGCACTCGTCGGTGTCGATGTGCATTGCGAGCGCGTAGTTTGCGTTGACGCGGCAAACGACGTCCTCGAAGATCACGGGGCGATCGGTGAGAACCTTAACGCTCACGATCTGCTTGTCCTTGATGCCGCCCAGTGCCTCTGCGTCAGCGGGGGTCATGTGAATGTGTCTCTTTGCGATGATGACACCCTCAGAGATCTCGATCTCGCCTGCGGGGCCTACCATCTTGAGTCCGGGCGTGCCTGCAACGTCGCCGCTCTCGCGAACGGGGACTGCCTTGAGTCCGAGCGTGCGGGCATCGGTGTAGGAAAGCTCAACCTGATTTGCGGGACGCGTGGGGCCAAGCACGCTGACTGCCAGCGTTCCCTTGGGGCCGATCAGGGTGATCTTCTCGTTTGCGGTTGCAAACTGGCCGGGCTGGCTGAGCATCTTCTTTACGATCAGCTCTGCGCCCTCGCCGTAAAGGGCGTTGACTGCCTCGGTCGTCAGGTGAATGTGACGAGCGGATGTTTCGACCAAAACTTTGTTTTCCATCATGATAGAAACCTTTCTTGTTTTCTTGTGGGATCTGGATCCCATACATCATTATTATACCATTTTTTTTTGGCGTTGTAAAGACTGTTTTTTCACATTTCGCCGTATATATCGCAATTTTTTTTGTTCATAATAATAAAACCGAGTCTGATTTTGAAGGGGAATGAGAAAAATGAGTGAAAAAAGCAGAAAATACACGGTTGGGGAAGAGCTGGATCTGAAAATCTCGAATATTGAAAAAATGGGGGACGTGGTCACCGAGGGGCGGCGCGGCGGGATCCATTGCATCTCGGTGATCGGGCAGATCGAGGGGCATTACGTCCTGCCCGACGGGCAGAAGGCGACCAAGTACGAGCATCTGCTCCCGCTGTTGGTATCGGTGGAGGAGGACGATACGATCGACGGGCTTTTGGTGCTCCTCAACACCATGGGGGGAGACGTGGAGGCAGGGCTTGCCATCGCCGAGGTGATCGCGTCGATGAAAAAGCCGACGGTGTCCTTGGTGCTGGGGGGAAGTCACTCCATCGGCGTGCCCTTGGCAACGGCGGCGCGGCGTTCGCTGATCGTGCCGACCGCGACCATGACGCTCCACCCCGTGCGTGTGAGCGGGACGGTGATCGGCGTGCCGCAGTCCTTCCGTTATATGAGCGAGATGCAGAAGCGCATCATTCGCTTTATCTGCGCGCACTCCAAGGCGGACGCGCAGGTTCTCGACAGTCTGATGATGCGACCCGATCAGATTGCCACCGATTGCGGCTCGGTTCTGGAGGCGGAGGAGACGGTGCGATACGGCATCATCGACGAGGTGGGAGGGCTTGACCGAGCCTTGGAGATCCTTCGGAAAATGGCGTCGGAACGCGGCAAAAACAATAAAAAGAACAATTCTCATTCTAAAAATAACGGCAAAAGCAGGGGAAATCGCGCCTGAAAGTGTGAAAAGTGTCTCTTGAATTGCCAAAACCCTATTGCATAATCTTACTTTATATGATATAATAATCGGGTATGCCTGTTTCATCGCGCGCGTACGCGATGGATTGGCTTGAGGAAACGCTTTGAATTTTTTGGAGGTTTCCTCGAATGAAACAGAGCAAAAACCGTTTGAGAGATACCGGCAAGCGCTGCCGTCGTGCAGGCGATGTTGCGGACGGCTCCGGCGGTAGGAAGGAACCGAAATTGAAAGAAATCGTGAAAACTCGCTCGGGCGCGCCCGTACCCCAGATCACACCCGAGCAGGCAGCGAGCAGACATTATCTGACCAAGGAGCTGCTCAGTCGTATGCACCTGATTCCCGAGGGGGATCCCATCGCCTACACTGCGGCAGAGGACGGAAGCGTGATCTATTATTTTGATCCCCAAAGAGTGGCGGAGGCTCCCCCCGAGACTTGGTACGCCCCTGCGATCCAGTTCACCGAAACGATGACGCTGGAGAGCGGCAAGGTCGTCGGCCGTATGAGCACCAAGCGCGCGGCAAGCTGTGGGTACTACACCAAGGAGCGTCTCTCGCAGATGCATTACGACGTGGTGGAGGAGCCCGTGGCGTACACCCTTCGCAACGACAAGAGCGTGATCTACTTTTACGACAAGACCGCCGCGATCCGCCAGCCCCTTATGTGCGTGGAATGCGGAAAGGACGTCCGATACCGCCGCAAGCTCTGTCGGGCTTGCTATGACGCCGACATGGCGATCCGCCGCGCCGAGGGAGACGCGCACCGCAGCGCCTATTACGGCATGAAGCGCGAGCGCGTGATCTTCTTTGACCTCGAGCTGACGGGCGTTTACGATCACGATGAGATCATCTCCATTTCCATTCTCGACGGAAACGGAACGCTCATCATGGATACCTTGGTCAAGCCCACTCACACGAGGAAGTGGAAGAAGACCGAGAAGATCCACGGCATCACCCCCGAGATGGTGGCAGACGCGCCCTACCTCAAGGAGCTGACCCCTCGCATCAAGGAGATCTTTGAGAACGCCGACGCGATCATCGCGTACGGCATCTCCACCGACTTCAGCCACATCAAGTACATCTATGACAGCCAGGCGGAGCGCGAGGCGCTTCGCGAAAAAACGAGATGCGCCGCGAACGAATACGTGCGCTTTATTCAGGAGCATCATCCCGAATTGAGTCATGCCTCTCTCGGTGACGCTATGGAGTGCCTTGGCGTTGCATGGGACGGCGTGGCGCACACCTCCATCGCCGATACCATCGGCTGTGCCAAGGTTTGGGAGAAGCTTTTCCCCAACTACTACGAGAATTGAGGTCGCATATGGACAAATTTTTTGGACTGGATACTCCTCGGCAGGAGGAGGGAATGGAGCTGCTCACCACCGCTCACGATGAGGTCGAGCTCTCTTTGGTCAAGTCGATCCTCGAGGGGGAGGAGATCCCCTATCTCGCGGAGGATCGCGGAGGCGGAGGTGTTTTGCGGATCGTGATGGGGAACACCATGTACGGAACCGACGTTTTGGTGCCGAGTGCGTTCATCGGGCAGGCGCGGGAGGTTCTGGACGCTTATCGCAACGCCGAGCCCGTGGAGGACTGGGCGGACGACGAGGAGAGTGAGGACGAGGAATGAGAGAAATTTTACTTTGCAAATACGGCGAGATCGTGCTCAAGGGGGCGAACAGACGCTTCTTTGAGGACACGCTGATGAAGACGCTTCGTTTTCGCGCGAAGCATTTCGGAAAATTTGAGATCAACCGATCCCAGAGCACCATCGTGATCGAGCCCATGACCGAGGATTCGGACATCGACGGACTGTTTGAGACGGTCTCCAAGGTGTTTGGCATCGTTGGCATCAGCCGATGCGCGGTGTGCGAGAAGAACATGGACGAGATCTCCCGCTTGGTTCGGGAATACGTGCCGCAGTTCCTCGAGGGCAAGAAGTCCTTCAAGGTGGAGGCAAAGCGTTCGGACAAGCGATTCCCCCTGAACTCTCCCCAGATCTCGGCGGAGATCGGCGGCGTGATCCTTGGTATGATGCCAAAGCTTCGCGTGGACGTCCGCAATCCCGAGATCGTCGTTCACGTTGAGATCCGCGAGCACGGCGCGTACATACACGCAGGTCAGTTCAAGGGCGCGGGAGGAATGCCCGTCGGAACGAACGGCAAGGGAATGCTTCTGTTGTCGGGAGGCATTGATTCTCCCGTCGCGGGCTACATGATCGCAAAGCGAGGCGTGCAGCTCGAGGCGGTTCACTTTGAATCCTTCCCCTATACCAGCGAGAGAGCCAAGGAAAAGGTGATGGATCTGGCACGGATCGTGGCGCAGTATGCGGGATCCTTCAATCTCCACGTGGTCTCCCTGACGCACATTCAGGAGGAGCTGGTGAAGAACTGTGAGGAGGACTACTTTACCCTCATTCTTCGCCGCTACATGATGGCGATCGCCGACCGATTGGCGCACAAGACCGATTGCGGCGGACTGATCACGGGAGAGAGCCTCGGTCAGGTTGCGTCCCAGACCATGCAGGCGATCGGGGTGACCGACCCCGTAGCGACCCTTCCCGTCTTCCGTCCCTGCATCGGCATGGACAAGGAGGAGATCATTCAGGTGGCGCGCAAGATCGACACCTTTGAGACCTCCATTCAGCCCTACGAGGACTGTTGCACCGTCTTCACCCCCAAGCATCCCAGAACCCGCCCCGAGCTGGAAAAGGTTCTCGAGCAGCAGAACCGACTGGACTTTGAGGCGTTGGTTCAGGAGGCACTTGACGGCGCGTACGTCGAGCGCATCCGTACGGAATTTTAAGACGATACAATGTTAAGATAACGACACAGAAAAGTGAGGAAATATTATGAACAGAACTTACATTAAGGACATCATCCCCGGCGCGCGCCAGTCTATCTGCGGATTCGTGGAGAATCTCCGCAACAAGCGCACCATGGCGTTTCTCGTCATTCGCGACATCACGGGCAAGCTTCAGGTCACTCTGGAGAAGGAAAAGTACCCCGAGCTGGCGGCTCTCGTCGATCAGCTCACCATCCACTCGGTCGTGAGCGTGGAGGGTGAGGTCGTTGCCAACGAGTACGTCAAGATGGGCGGCATCGAGATGCTTCCCGACACGATGACCATTCATTCCATCGCAGACGCGCTTCCCATCAAGGACGACTCCGAGATCGACTCCAAGATGGATTTCCGTTGGATCGATCTGCGCCGCGAGCAGAATCATCTGATGCTGCAGGTGCAGACCACCATGACCGCCGCAATGCGTGAGTTTTTGGTGGCGCGCAACTTCGTGGAGATCCACACCCCCAAGCTGATCGGCGCGGCGAGCGAGTCGGGCTCCGAGGTGTTTGAGGTGAAGTATTTCGACACCAAGGCGTACCTCGCGCAGTCTCCCCAGTTCTACAAGCAGATGGCGATGGCGGCAGGACTTGACCGCATCTTCGAGACGGGCCCCGTCTTCCGCGCAGAGAAGTCCTACACCAACAAGCACGCGACCGAGTTTACCGGCTTTGACCTTGAGTTCAGCTACGTCACCTCCTGCGAGGAAGTGATGCATATGGAGGAGGAGCTTCTGGCTTACACCTTCGGAAAGATCGCAGAGAAGCACGGCGAGGACATCAAGCGTCTGTTCGGCAAGGAGGTCATCGTGCCCACCGTTCCGTTCCCCCGCATGAAGCTGAGAGATCTTTACGACGAGCTGGAGAAGACCTACGGATACACCGTATCCGAGGACGCAAAGGGAGATCTCACCACCGAGGCAGAGCATCTTTGCGCGAAGTATTCGATGGAGAAGTTCGGCAGCGAGTTCCTCTTTGTGACCGATTACGATGCAAAGGAGCGCGCCTTCTATCATATGCGTGACGAGGCGGGCGTTCCCATGGGCTACGACCTCATCTGGAGAGGCTGTGAGATCACCACGGGCGCGGTTCGCGAGCATCGCTTTGACGTGCTCAAGAAGCAGGCGGACGAGAAGGGTCTGGCGGCTGACGTGGAGTTCTACCTCCAGTTCTTCCGCTACGGCTGTCCTCCTCACGGCGGATTCGGCCTTGGCATTGACCGTATGACCATGCTCTTCCTGGGACTTTCCATCAAGGAAGCGGAGTTCCTCTTCCGCGGACCCAACCGTCTGACGCCGTAAGATGGGAATCTGTATGCCGGAACTGTTATCCCCGGCGGGGAATTTTGAAAAGCTGAAGGCGGCGATCCTCTACGGTGCCGACGCCGTGTACATGGCGGGGCATATGTTCGGAATGCGGTCTGCCGCCGACAACTTCAGCGTCGAGGAGATCTACGAGGCGGTGGACTACGTCCACGCGCGCGGAAAGAAGATCTATCTCACCGTCAACACCATGCCGCACGAGAACGAGTATGCGGCACTCCGCACCTTTTTGACTGCGCTCAAGGGCGCAAAGCTTGACGCCATGATCGTTGCCGATCTCGGTGTCATCGCTTTGGTCAAGGAGATCCTGCCCGATATGGAGATCCACATCTCCACGCAGGCGAGCATCGTGTCCTCGGCGTCCGCCAAGGCGTATGCCGCGTTGGGGGCAAAGCGACTGGTGCTGGCGCGCGAGCTCACCATGAAGGAGATTCTGGCGATCAGACGAAATCTTGATCCCGAGATCGAGCTGGAGACCTTTATCCACGGCTCGATGTGCATCTCCTACAGCGGCAGATGCCTGCTTGCCAACGCCATCAACGGGCGTGACGGCAATCGCGGAACCTGCACCCAGCCCTGCCGATGGAATTATTCACTCTTGGAGGAAAAGCGTCCCGATATGCCTCTGCCCATCGAGCAGAACGATCTGGGAACCTTTATCCTGTCCTCCAAGGATATGTGCATGATCGAGCATATTCCCGAATTGATGGAGAGCGGGATCGCCTCCTTCAAGATCGAGGGAAGAATGAAGAGCGCGTACTACACCGCGGTGGTGACCAATGCCTACCGTATGGCGATGGACGCGTACGCGAAGGATCCTGCAAATTACCGCTACGATCCCGCGTGGCTCGCTGAACTCGAGAGTGTTTCGCACCGCGAATACGGCACGGGATTTTTCTTTGACGACCCTATGGAGAACCCTCAGGTGGTCAGCACCTGCGGCTACATCCGTGAGAAGGCATATTTTTCTACCGCGATCGAATATTCTGAAGAAGAGGCTGACGCCATTACGGCGGGAGGCGTAGAACCGGAGAACGAAAAGGGAAGACTCTACCGCTTCATCCAAAGAAACAAGGTGAGCGCGGGGGAGGATGCCGAATTGATCTCCCCCGGTCGCATTGGCAGAGGCTTTGGCGTGGAGGAGCTTTACGCGCCGAGCGGCGAGCGACTGGAGTCCACGCCACATCCCTCGATGATCTACTGGTGCCGCGTGCCCTTTGAGGTGCAGGTGGGAGACATTCTCCGCGCCGCTACCGGAAAAGGCTTGGACGTGCGCGCAAAAGACCGACTGAAAGGAGCTATGCCCTGTGATTGTAATTGAACTGCTCAAGGCGATCCTCTACGGAATCGTGGAGGGAATTACCGAGTGGCTGCCCATCAGCTCCACGGGACACCTGATCCTGCTTGAGGAGTGGCTGCCGTTTTCCTTTACCAAGGACGCCTTGCTGCTCGCCGAATTTGGCGAGATGTTCGAGGTGGTGATCCAGCTTGGCGCGATCCTCGCCGTCGTGGTGCTCTTTTGGGGCAAGCTTTGGCCCTTTTCCAAAAGCAAGGACGTCGCCGACCGTCAAAGGACCTGGACGCTTTGGCTGAAGGTTTTGATCGCCAGCGTTCCTGCCGCCGCAGTCGGGATCCTTGGCGACAAGCTGATCGAGAAGCTGACGGGCAAGGACATCGACGGGTGGATCTTCAACCCCGTGGTGGTTGCCGTCGCGCTGATCGTTTACGGAATTGCGTTTATTGTCATTGAGAAGCTTCACAAGCCGCAGAGCGAGCAGGTGAAGACGGTGGAGGATATCACCTATCGGAGCGCGTTTTTGGTGGGTCTGTTTCAGATCCTTGCCATGGTGCCGGGTACGTCCCGCTCGGGCTCTACCATTCTCGGCTCGATGCTCATCGGATTTTCCCGTCCTGCTGCGGCGGAGTTCTCCTTTTTTATGGCGATCCCCGTGATGGTGGGAGCCAGCGGCATCAAGGTGCTGGGATTCCTCGGATTTTTGTCCGAAACGGGCGTGCAGGTGCCACTCCTCGCGTGGGGGATCCTTGCTCTCGCGTGCGCGGTATCCTTTGCGGTTTCGATGGTCGCGATCCGATTCCTCACCGATTTCGTGAAGCGTCATAGCTTTGCGTCCTTCGGCGTGTACCGCATCGCGCTCGGAATCCTCGTGATTCTGTATTTTGCATTGGCGAGATGACGGAGCGACTGCAGATCCCTTACCCCGTGATCGTGGAGGGAAGATACGACAAGCTTCGTCTGGAGAGCGTGATCGAGGCGCAGATTCTCACGACCGACGGATTCGGACTCTTCAATCATGACGAAAAGAGCAAATTGTTTGCGGCTCTGGCGAAAAAAACGCCGCTGATCGTTCTGACCGACAGCGACGGCGCGGGCAAGCTGATCCGATCGAGGATCACGTCGAGCATCCCGACCGACCGCCTGATCCACCTCTACGTACCCCGTGTGGAGGGGGTGGAGAAGCGGAAAAAAGTCCCGTCCGCCGAGGGGATCCTTGGCGTGGAGGGGATGGAGCGGGAGCTGTTGTATCGGTTGTTTTTGCCCTATGCGAACGCCGAATTTGCAGACCGTATGCGCGAAAATCCGCTTTCCAAGACGGATTTTTACATTGACGGGCTGACGGGGGGCGCGGACAGTGCGTCTCGACGCGACGCCTTTGCCGAGCGGCTGGGGCTACCCCCAAAAATGACGCCCAACGCCCTTTTGGCGGCAACGCGTATGATCTGTACCTATGAGGAATACCTCCGACTGGTGGGGAGAGAATAAAAAGATTGAACGCATGGCGCGATGCTTTGTTTGGAGCAACGCGCCATGCGTTTCTTCTGTGAGCTACAGGATCCCCTCGTCGAAAAGTTTTGGTCAAGCTTTTTCAAAAGCTTGCGCAGTGGAGGGCGCGGAGCCCTCCTCGCGCTCCGCAGAGCGCGAAATGCCCCTTTCGGCGTTTTCTTTTGGCAAACTCGCGTAGCGATTTGCGGCGAGCTTGCGAGCCTCGAACTATTTCTTTTGCGCCTGAGGTGTCAAAAGAAAAGTGGGGCTAAAAGTTTTGCATCATTAGAATTTGTGTGTTCCTCAATACACAAGCGTGAGTTTCTCCGACGCGGGCAGCTTTTTGCACAGACGCAGGTAAAAATAGCGTCGGATGAGGTAGCAGTTCTCGGCTTCCTTGCGCAGGTTGAGATAAAATCGTCGTGAGCCGATCCCCTTGGGGGAGATCCAATGCGGGGAGACGATCAGACACACCCGATCTGCATCTCCCGAGAGCGATACGGCGTTCCCGTACCCGAACGCCCCCACCGAAAAGAATACCCAAACGGGTCTCTCTCCGATCGCCGTGAGCAATCCCGAGAGGCTTTTTTTCATATCCCAGAACGCGGCGGCAAGAAAACCGACGAGGGAGGCGAGGAGGAGAGGGAGGACGATGAAAAACAACACCGTCGTCAAAAGCAGGAGCGTTCCCGTTCGCAAAACGGTGAGGATTCGGCCCAGCGCGCGAAAGAAAAAGGAGACGGCGCGCGCCCGTCGGAAATAGGCGAGGATCGCCTGCCAGACGCGAAAGGGACGCGCCTCCTTCAGCGAGGCGATCAGGTCGCCCAAAATGCTTTTTCGGCGGCTTCTCTGATAGGCTTGCAGGGATCTTTTCAGCACCTGCTCCGCGTCAAGCGATTTTCTCTCGTCAGGAGTCATGGAGAAATACCCGACGGCGGATCACGCCGCACAATGCCCCCACGGGGAGACAAAGGAGAAACCAGACGACCGAGTAGCCAATGCAGATCTGCCCCCACAGATTGAAGGGAAGTCGGGAATAGTCCCACACGCCAAGCCCCAGCCAAAGATTGACTACGCACCCTGTGACAAGCTCGGTGCAGGTGACGGTGACCGCCCCCAGCAGGGCGCGAAACAGGGGGGACGCGTCCTCGAATCGCTCGTTGATGCGGTAGATCGCCCAGGCGCACACGCCGCCGCAGATCCCCATGCTCCAGTGGGTGTGTCCGCGGTAGAGAACTTCAAGCCAAGCGTAGAGCACCCCTCCCAAAAGGAGCAGGTAGGCGTTCTCTGCAAGCTGCTGATAGGCGTTTGTTGGCGCGCGTTTGAGGTGGTGCATGGGCTGAATCGATCCTTTTTTCTCGTTTTTTTATCAAGTATTTCCGAAAAAAACGAAAAAAATGCAACATACCTATTGTAAAGAGGGCAAAAATTTGCTATAATAATGAAAGATATGTAAAAAGGGGGGACGGCATTGAAGCAGAAACGTCTGCCGAGGGCGGATTTTTCCCGCTTTTGGCGTGAGTCGAGTCAGGCTTTGGCGCAGGGCTCCAACCGCTTGACGATGATCCTTGCCATCATGGTTGCCGTGTCACCCGTGCCCCTTTACCAAGCGATCCTCTCGGTGGCGTCCATCCTGATCAAGCAGTTTCCCGAAAAGGGATTGCTCGTCTATGGGGGCGTTGCGCTTTCGTTCCTGTGTCTCTCTATCTTCTTTGCCCTTCCGCTGTTTTTCGGATTGTTCCGAATGGCGAGTGACGTGGAGCAGGGGAGAGAGGTTCTTTTGCGGGACGTGCTGGGATCGTTTGCAAGCGGACGCGCCTACTTGACGGCGATCCGTGTCTCGGTCTCCGCGTTTTGGCGGATTCTCCTGCTATGCACGATGGAGACTTTGGCGATTCGGTTCGTGCTCTCCCTGAACGTGGGAACGGTCGTGTATCTGACCTTATGGACGGTGCTGATCATCGGGGCGTTTGACCTGTGGTATCTCTTGACGGCAAGAGGCTTTTTCCAAGCCTATATTGCCCTGCGAGAACCCCATGCGCCCGAGCGAATGCAGCCCTATGCGCGCACGGTTGCCTTTCATTACGGCTGGGAATCGCTTCCCCGAATCGTTTTTTCTCTATTTACTTTTGGAATCCTTTTTTTAGCAGACGTTTTGCCGAGAATGCTCATCGTGTATTTTCGGATCTGCAGAACCTTGAATGAAATTACCACCCGATCGGAGGAATTGATAAATGAGTGAAAAGTACTATCTGACAACAGCCATCGCGTATGCGTCGCGCAAGCCCCACTTCGGCAACACCTATGAGATCATCATGAGTGACGCCGTGGCACGCTATCAGCGCGCGTGCGGAAAGGACGTTTATTTCTGCACGGGCACCGACGAGCACGGTCAGAAGATCGAAAACCTTGCAAACGAGAAGGGAATCACCCCCAAGCTCTACGTGGATGGCGTTGGGGGAGAGATCAAGGGCATCTGGGATCAGATGAACAGCTCCTACGACTACTTCATCCGCACCACCGACGACAACCACGTCTCTGCCGTTCAGAAGATCTTCAAGAAATTCTACGAGCAGGGCGACATCTACAAGAGCGAATACGAGGGCTGGTACTGCACCCCCTGTGAGTCCTTCTTCACCGCGACGCAAGCGGTGGACGGCAAGTGCCCCGACTGTGGCAGAGAGCTGTCTCAGGCAAAGGAGGAGGCATACTTCTTCAAGATGAGCAAGTACGCCGACCGCCTCATGAAGCACATTGACGATCACCCCGAGTTCATTCAGCCCGAGCTCCGCAAGAAGGAGATGGTGAACAACTTCCTCAAGGCAGGTCTGCAGGATCTCTGCGTTTCCCGCACCTCCTTTACTTGGGGTATCCCCGTGGATTTTGACGACCGTCACGTGGTCTACGTCTGGCTGGACGCGCTGACCAACTATATCACCGCCCTTGGCTACGATCCCGACAAGACTTTTGAAGAGCAATCCGAGCATTTCCGTCATTATTGGCCCGCTGACGTGCATATTATTGGAAAGGACATTCTCCGCTTCCACACCATCTACTGGCCGATCTTTTTGATGGCACTCGATCTGCCTCTCCCGAAGCAGGTCTTCGGTCACCCCTGGTTCAACTTTGGTATGGATAAGATGTCCAAGTCAAAGGGCAACGTGATCTACGCCGACAAGCTGGCAGAGCATTTTGGCGTGGACGGCGTGCGCTACTACGCCCTCTCCGAGATGCCCTTCGCATCGGACGGCTCCATTACCTACGAGGCGGTCATCAAGAGATACAACACCGACCTGGTCAACAACCTCGGAAACCTCGTCAAGCGTACCCTTGACATGGATAAGAAATATTTCGACCGCGTCGTTCCCAACCCCGCCGAGGAGGAGGGAACCGATGCCGAGCTGAAGGCGGCTTGCGTGAAGGCGTATGCAAATCTGCGTACCTGTATGGACGAATTCCGCATTGCGGACGCTTTGGAGGGTGTCTTTGAGATGCTCAGCCGCGCAAACAAGTATATCGACGAGACCACGCCTTGGTCGCTTGCCAAGGACGAGAGCCAAAAGGCGCGTCTCGGAACCGTCCTCTACAATCTTATGGAGGCGATCCGTTGGGGCGCTGTGATGCTCGCGCCCTTCATTCCCGCGACCTCCGAGGAGATCCTCTCAGAGCTTGGCACGACGCTGTGCAGCTTTGATACGGTCGGCGGACTCGAGAAGTTCGGCGGCATGGCGGCAGGAAGCCTTGTGAGCGACTCCAAGGTTCTCTTTGCCCGCGTGGACGAGGAGAAGAAGCTTGCCGAGTTTGAGGCAGAGCGTCAGGCGATGATCGCGGCAGCGGCCGCAGAGGCAAAGGCGAACGAGGTGCCCGAGAAGCCCGAGGGCTGCGCCCTGATCGGCATCGAGGACTTCATGAACGTCGAGCTTCGCACCGCAAAGGTGATCGCTGCAGAGCCTGTTCCGAAGGCGAAGAAGCTGCTCAGACTTCAGCTTGACCTCGGCTATGAGAAGCGTCAGGTGGTCAGCGGCATCGCAAAGTGGTATCAGCCTGCCGATCTGATCGGAAAGAAGCTGATCGTGGTTGCAAATCTCAGACCCGCTACCCTATGCGGCGTGGAATCCAACGGCATGGTATTGGCGTCGGGCGAGGAGACCGTTCGCGTGGTCTTCCTCTCGGACGATACCCCCTTGGGTGAAAGAGTGAGATAATTGATACCGAAACGTGGGGCAGGTGTGCGTACTTGTCCCTCTTTTTGACAAAGGAGAATGAATATGAGAATTACGGTGATTGGTTGCGGACGTTGGGGTTCTCTCATTGCTTGGTATCTCGACCGAGTCGGACACGAGGTCACGCTCTACGGACGGGAAACGTCCGTCCATATGCAGGAGTTTTTGAAGACGCGATCGAACGGGTTGCTCACGCTTCCCGATTCGGTGTCGCTTTCCTGCGACCTCGCAGATGCGGTGTCTGCCGCCGAGACCTTGATTTTATCCATCCCGTCGCAGGGACTGCGGGGACTGATGCGAGAGCTGACCGAACTGGGACTCCAAAATCGCAATCTTGTTCTCTGCATGAAGGGAATCGAGATCGGGAGCGGAAAACGGCTCTCCGAGATCGCAGAGGAGAACACCCATCCCTCCAATCGCGTCGCGGTTTGGCTGGGGCCCGGACACGTGCAGGAATTTTACGCGGGGATCCCCAACTGTATGGTGATCGACAGCCGCCACGAGGATCTCAAGCGCGAGCTGGTGGATTCCTTTTCGAGTGACCTGATCCGCTTTTACTACGGGCAGGATCTGATCGGAAACGAGATCGGCGGCGCGGCAAAGAACGTCATCGGCATTGCCGCAGGGGCTCTCGACGGTATGAAGCTGAGCACCCTCAAGGGGGCACTGATGAGCAGAGGGACGCACGAGATCGCCCGACTGATCGGCGCGATGGGAGGCAATCCCTTCTCGGCGTACGGGCTTTGCCATCTGGGCGACTACGAGGCGACGGTCTTCTCTCCCTATTCGCACAACCGCAAATTCGGCGAATGTATGGTGACGGGAGAGCCCTATCACGAGCTGGCGGAGGGATACTACACGGTTGCCGCCCTGAAGACGCTGGAGGAGCGGTACGGCGTGGAGCTTCCCATCTGCGACGCGGTCTGGAACGTGTTGTACGACGGGAAGGATCCAAAGGAGGAGATCCAAGCACTCTTCCGCCGCACCATCAAGCCGGAAATTACGGAAGGATAAGGTTTTATGACGTTTGTACAACCGATTTACGGGATCTTTGACACCCACGCCCACTACTTTGACCGCCGATTTGAGGGGGAAGGGAACGGCGCGGAGGGGATTCTTTCAGAGATCATGCCCCGTCCCGTTTCGAGCATTATCAACGTGGGGACGAATCCGGAAAATTCCGTGAGAGCCATCGAGCAGGCGTCGAGATACGAGGGGATGTACGCCGCCGTGGGCATCCACCCCGAGGACTGTCATTACATGGACTGCGTGGAGCTTGCGTGCGAGCAGTTGTCCGAGCTTTTGGGCACGCCCGAGAGCCGTATGGAACGAAAGATCGTAGCGATCGGCGAGATCGGGCTGGACTATCACTGGGAGAAGTACGGCGATATTCCCATGAACAAGGGAAAGCAGATGGCGTTCTTCCGTGCACAGATGGAGATGGCGCAGCTCATTGAGATGCCCGTCATCATTCACGACCGCGAGGCGCACGGCGATTGCTTTGAGACGGTGTTGAAATACCCCGGTGTGCGAGGCGTTTTTCACAGCTACAGCGGAAGCGCGGAGATGGCAAGGGAGCTGGCTCGTCGAGGGTGGTATATCTCTTTTTCGGGCACGCTGACCTTCAAAAATGCAAGTAAAGTACGGGAGGCGGCACTTGCCGTCCCGCGGGACAAGCTGCTCGTGGAGACCGACGCGCCCTATCTCGCGCCCCATCCCATGCGCGGGCGTCTCAACCATTCGGGGCTGTTGACGCACACGCTGGAAGCGCTTGCGGAGCTTTGGAATTGCTCGGTGCAGGAGGCGGCGCGACAGACCGCCGCGAACGCGACAGAGCTGTTTTTGCTTTGATTTTTGCAGGACGTATTGAAAAAAGCAGGACAAATCCGAGGGATTTGTCCTGCTTTTCTTTGGCGTTGTAGATATCTTGGGTCTACTGGGGAAGGTCAAACCGAGCCAAGCTGCAAATAAATCGAACAAGCTCTAGGTAGACTAAAAAAGCCTCCCCTGTGTAAGGGGAGGTGGATCGTGAAGCGAGACGGAGGGGTTGTAAAAGAAAAAACAATCCCTCAGTCACCTTCGGTGCCAGCTCCCTTTACACAAGGGAGCCTTTTTGTAGTTGTCCGGTGTTTTTGAATCTTTACACGTCAATATCCTTCATATACCGACTGCCGTTTTCGGTGATGAACACCTTACGCGCGGGGAGGTTGTCTCCGAGAAGGGTATCGAAAATGATCTCGGTTTGTGCCGCGTCTGCGGGGGAGACCGAGATGAGGCGTCTCGTTTCGGGGTTCATGGTGGTCTTCCACATCATGTCGGGCTCGTTCTCACCAAGTCCCTTGGAGCGCTGCAGGGTGTATTTCTTGTTGCCGAGCTTCTTGAGGATCTCCGCCTTTTCAAACTCGTCGTAGGCAAAGAGCGTCTCGTCCTTGGTGGTGATCTCAAACAGGGGAGACTCCGCAATAAACACCTTATGCTCTGCAAGAAGGGTGGGGAGCAGGCGGTAGAAGAGGGTGAGGAGCAGGGTTCGGATCTGGAATCCGTCCTCGTCGGCATCGGTACAGATAATGATCTTGGACCAACGGAGGTTTCCAAGGTCAAAGGAGTTGATGTCGGTCTTCGCACCGCCCTTGATCTCGACGCCGCATCCGATGACGCGGAGCAGGTCGGTGATGATCTCGTTCTTGAAAATCTTGGCGTAGTCGCTCTTGAGACAGTTGAGCGTCTTACCTCTGACGGGAATGATCGCCTGAAACTCGGCGTCGCGTCCGAGCTTACAGGACGTCAGAGCCGAATCTCCCTCCACGATATAGAGCTCTGCGATCGAGGGATCCTTGGAGCGGCAGTTGACGAACTTCTCCACGCGGTTTGCCACGTCCATGCTGCCCGAGAGCTTCTTTTTGATGTCCACGCGCGCTTTTTCCGCCGATTCGCGGCTGCGCTTGTTGACCAGCACCTGCTTGGTCAGTGCCTCTGCCTCTCTCGGGTTTTCGATGAGGTAGATTTCCAATTGACGACGCAAAAATTCGTTGAGCGCGTCGCAGATGAAGGTGTTGTTGATGGACTTCTTGGTCTGGTTTTCGTAGGACGTCATGGTAGAAAAGCTGTTGATGACCAGTGCCAGACAGTCCGAAATATCGTTGAAGGTGATCTTGCTCTCGTTTTTGGTGTAGAGATTGTTATTCTTGATGTGACGGTCGATGGCGTAGGTGAACGCCAGACGCACCGCGCGGTCGGGAGAGCCGCCGTGCTCGAGGAAGCTGGAGTTATGATAATACTCGGTAAAGGAGACGGCGTTGGAGAAGCAGAAGGCGACGTCCGCCTTGAACTTGTACTCGTCCTTGTCCTCGCGGTCGCGTCCCTGCGTCTCGATATGCCAAGAGACGGGAACGGTGAGGGGGGATGTGCCGACCAGCTCGCCGAGGTAATCGGTGATGCCGTGCTCGTAGCAGAACTTGTCCTCGGAAAAGCTTCCGTCCTCCTCCTCGATCAGAAGGGTAAAGCAGATGCCTGCGTTGACCACCGACTGACGGCGGAGAATATCCTTGAAAAATTCGTGCGGAATGCGGATGTCGGTGAAGACCTCAAGGTCGGGCTTCCAGTGTACCACCGTACCCGTGCGGCCGCCCTCCTTTTTGGTTAAGGGGCGCTCCTCGAGCTCTCCCTGCACCTCTCCCTGACGGAAGGAGATGCTTCGCTCTGTTTTTCCGTCATACGAGCGGACGGTCATATATTCCGAGCTGTACTGGGTCGCGCACGCGCCAAGTCCGTTCAGACCAAGAGAGTACTCGTATGCCGAGTCGCCCGAGTTGTTGTCATATTTTCCGCCTGCGTAAAGCTCGCAGTAGATCAGATCCCAGTTCCAACGCTGCTCGGCGTCGTTCCAGCCCAGAGGCACGCCGCGTCCGAAGTCCTCGACGCGGATGCTGTAGTCGCGATAAGCGGTGATGCGGATCTCGCTGCCGTGACCCTCTCTCGCCTCGTCCACCGAGTTGGAAAGGATCTCAAAAAAAGAATGCTCGCAGCCCTCCAGTCCGTCTGAACCGAAGATGACGGCGGGGCGTTTTCTGACGCGGTCCGCGCCCTTGAGAGCCTTGATGCTTTGGTTGTCGTATTGCTGTGGCTTTTTGGTTGCCATATACCGAATACTTCCTTTCGAATACTGAATTCGCGTGTTCACTTTATCCATTATAACAAAAAAAATTCGTTTTGAAAAGAGGAAAAACAGATTTTTTCAAAAAACATGAAAAAATTGCGTTTTTGCTATTGCAACTTCGACCGAAATAGAATATAATATACTATAGATATTTGTACATTGAGGCTCTGGGAAGGAGCGTGATATCGGTTTGAACCTCACGGAACATATTGAACAAGTGTTTTCAAAGACGTGTACGGTGGTAGGACTTGGAATTTCCAACCTGCCCCTGATTGACTTCTTGCTAAGGCGCGGCGTGCGCGTCACGGCAAGAGATCATAAAGAGGCTGAGGCGTTGGGTGACTTGCCCGCGCAGCTGGAACAGAAAGGCATCCCCTGCTTTTTTGGGGAGGATTATCTTAAAAATATCACGGAGGAAGTCATCTTCCGCTCTCCGGGACTTCGTCCCGATCTTCCCGAATTTGTGGAGGCGAAGGCGAGGGGGGCAGAGATCCTCTCCGAGATGGAATTGTTCTTTGAGCTTTGTCCTGCCAAGATCGTTGGCATCACGGGCAGTGACGGCAAGACCACCACGACCACCCTCACGGGCAAGTTCCTCATCGCCGAATGCAAGCGGCGGGGAGGCAGGACCTTCGTGGGCGGAAACAACGGTGTTCCCCTGATCTCCTGCGTGGAGGAAATGACCGAGCGCGATTTTGCGGTGCTGGAGCTTTCCAGCTTCCAGCTCTGTGATCTCTCGAGATCGGCAAGCCGCGCCGCGATCACCAATCTCTCGCCCAATCACCTCAACTGGCACGTGGACATGGACGAATACTGTCGGGCGAAGACCAGCATCTTCTGCCACGAGCAGAACGAGGGACTGGTCACCAACGCCGAGAATCCCGAGGCGCTGCGCTGGACGGCGGATTGCCATTCCCCCGTCACCCTCTTTTCCTCTTTGCGTGACGCCGACCGATTCCCCCCTCACACGGGCAACAGCATCTGTGTCAGAGACGGTTGGGTGGTCGTTGTGACCAAGGACGAGGTGCATCGCATCGTTGCTGTTGAGGACATCGTGCTTCGCGGCAGACACAATCTCGAAAATTACATGGCAGCCATCGGCGCGACCTTTGGACTGGTGTCAAGCGAATCGGTTCATGAGGTGGCGACCACCTTCCGCGGTGTGGAGCACCGCATGGAGTACGTTCGGACGCTGGACGGCGTTCGGTATTACAACAGCTCGATCGACTCGACCCCCACGCGAACCGTCGCGGTGCTGTCCTCTCTGCAGGGAAACCTGGTGGTGATCTGCGGAGGTGCGGACAAGGGAGTTGGATTTGAACCTCTGGCAAAGATCCTCAAGGAGCGTGCCAAGACCGTAATTCTCACGGGCAAAACGCGCGAAAAGATCCGAGAGGCGCTCGAGGCAGAGGGGGCAGAGATGCCCATTTTTATGGAAGCAAACTTCAAAAAGGCAGTTCAGCTTGCCAGAAGTCAGGCGGTGGAGGGAGACACGGTGGTGCTTTCCCCTGCTTGCACCAGCTTTGACGCCTTCCGCAATTTTGAGGAGCGCGGCAAGACTTTCCGAAAGATCGTTTGGGAGTTTGAAGAAGAAAAACAATAAGACATTTGAAAGGATGGAAGGATAATGAGAAGATATTCTACAGCATCTGAGCTTCGCGCAAAGGCAAAGGGGGCTCTCAAGGGACGCTGGCTGACGGCGGTTGTGGCGTTTCTTTTGGTTGGTGTGTTTGGCATGATGGGCGGAAGTGTGTCCTTTAACTTCAGCTCCCTCATGTACGACGATGATGCGACCGTTTACGAGGAGACCACCGATTACGAGGATACCGAGTTCGTCGAGGACGTGGAGAACGTTGAGATCGTCGAGGGGGAAGTTGTGGAGTTCACGGACGAGGACGTCATCGCGGTGGCGGTCGTTTTCGGCGTGATCGCCTTGATCGTCCTGCTTTACTCGATCTTTGTTGCGGGACCTGTGAGAACGGGGTACTATCGCTTCAATCTGGATCTTTATTCGCGTTTCAAGGGCGGCAAGCTTGAGGCCATGTGGTTTGGCTTCAAGAGCCGCTACTGGAAATCGGTTGGTACGTATCTCTTGCAGGGATGGGTCATTTTCTGGAAGGCGTTCGTGTGGTATGCCTTTGCAGGCTTGTTCCTTGGTCTTGGAACGGCAATGGGGGCTAACTCCGTGGGCGCGATCCTGATTCTGGTCGGCGTTATTCTCTTCTTCTGGGCGATCGTTCGTATCGTTATGCTGGCGTTTGATTACGCGATGGTGGGGCATCTCATCGCAGACCGTGCGGATCTTTCTCCCCGACAGATCCTTGCGGCATCCAAGAAGATGATGTACGGCAACCGTCTGCGTCTGCTCGGGCTTGAGTTGAGCTTTATCGGCTGGTTCTTCGTGGTAATTTTGACGCTGGGACTGGGCTCGCCCTTCCTTGGCGCGTATATGCAGGCGGCGCAGACCGCCTTCTATCGCGAGCTTCCGAAGCCGCGCGTATAAAGAAACGTGACACCGCACCGCACACGCCCGTGTGCGGTGCGGTGGTTTGAGCTTTTGGATAGACTTTTTTTGAAAGGATCAACTATGCAAAATCAATTTTATCAAACGCCCCTGCAAAAGCGTTCGAGCGCGGACAAGCTTCGCGCCGCCGCGAGGGAGATACTGAAGGGAAGATGGGGGCTTGCGATCGGCGTGTTTTTGCTCGCGTGCCTGCTTGGTATGCAGTCGGGAGGAATTTCTCTGCCCGATGACACGACGCTGACCCAAAAGATTGAGGACAACCCCCGAGTACTCTGGAACGCGCTTGTAAATCTGGACACGTATCTGACGGAATACGGCGTGCTCGGCACGATTCGCCGTGCGGCGGTTTCCTTCGTTGGGATTGACGTCCTGATCGGCTTTGGACTGTCTCTGCTGACCTCCTCGGCGCTCACGATCTTCGTCGGCGCGCCCGTGACGGTGGGATACCACCGCTTTTTGTTGGATTTCGGTGACAGAAAGCCCGAGGCGCACGTCAGGACGCTCTTTACTTATTTTTCTACCCACTATTGGAAGACGGTTTGCCTGACTCTATTGCTGGGGGCAATTTACCTTGGCGTGGGGGCGGTCGTGCTCGCGCTCTTGCTTGCCGTTCTTTCTCCGGCGGCGGCTCTCGGGATCGTTGGGCTCTTGCTCTGCGGCTCGCTGATCTCTATCCTTGGCGCGGTCGCGGCGATCTATCTTTCTTACAATCTCGCGCTTTGCTATTTTATCGCGGCGGAGTATCCCGATCTTGCTCTGACCGACGTGATCCGTAACTCTTGCATTCTCATGAAGGGCAACAAGATGCGGTTTTTCTGCTTGCAGCTGAGCTTTATCGGCTGGATTCTCTTGGCGGCGCTCACCTTTGGCATCGGTATGATCGCGCTCACGCCCTATATGAACGCGGCGACGGCGCTCTTCTATTCGGAGATCTCGGGACGGGATACCGCTAGGGAAGTGGAGTTCCCGAGCCTTGATCCCGAGGATTATTTTCCGCAGATTTGATCTGTGATATGTGAAAGGATTTTTTGACCCTATGTTATTTTCTGATTCTATCTGCCGACTGTCTTCGGAGGCGGAGGCGGCACTTGCCTCTCGCTTTGCCGAGATCGAGGCAGTTTCCTTTGAGAACACCCAAAGAGTGATGGATTCCTTCCGTCGCTTCCGCGTGTCCGAGTCGATGTTCCAGTCCTCCAGCGGATACGGAAACGGCGACCGCGGCAGAGACGTGCTGGACGAGATCTGGGCGGACGTGATGGGCGCGGAGGCTGCCTTCGTGCGCCACAACATCGTCAGCGGCACGCACGCCTTGACCATTGGACTGTTCGGGTTGCTCCGCCCGGGGGATATCATGTACTCCATCGCGGGCAAGCCCTACGATACCTTGGAGGAGGTCATCGGTCTTTGCGGCGAGAGCGGAAACGGATCTCTCCGTGACTTCGGTGTGGACTATCTGCAGACCGATCTGACCGAGGAAGGGGACTTCAGACTGGCGGAGATCGCCGAGAAGCTCGAGAAGCACCCCAATGTGAAGGTGGTCTTCATTCAACGATCCAAGGGATACCTCAACCGCAAGACGCTCAGTGTCGAGAAGATCGGCGAGGCGATCGCGGCGGTGAAGGCGGTTCGCCCCGACGTGTTCGTGGTGGTGGACAACTGCTACGGAGAGTTTGTCGAGACGAGAGAGCCGACGCACGTGGGAGCCGATCTCATCATCGGATCTCTCATTAAGAATCCCGGCGGCGGCATGGCGGAGAGCGGGGGCTACCTCGCGGGAAGCGCGCGCGCCGTGGAGCTGGCAAGCTATCGCTTGACCTCGGTTGGTATCGGCGTGGAGCAGGGCGCAACGCTTGGGCAGAACAAGGCTCTTTACAAGGGACTCTTCTACGCGCCGCACACCGTCGGGCAGGCACTCAAGACCGCGCACCTCGCGGCATACGTGTTTGAAAAGCTTGGATTTGAGGTCGAGCCGAAATGGGACGAGCCTCGTTACGATATCATTCAGAGCGTGCAGACGGGCAGCGAGGAAATGCTCTGCGCCTTCTGCGCGGGCATCCAGAAGGGATCTCCCGTTGACGCCTTCGTCACCCCCGAGCCTTGGGCGATGCCGGGCTACAGCGACCGCGTGATCATGGCGGCGGGCGGATTTACGCAGGGAAGCTCGATCGAGCTTTCCGCCGACGGACCTCTGCGCGCGCCCTACACCGCTTTCTTCCAGGGTGGACTGACCTATGAGAGCGGAAAGATCGGAATCCTGAGCGCGGCGCAGGAGCTGACCGATCGAATATAACCGACTGGGATTGCGAGGAAACTCGCGACCAAAGGAAAGGATAAAAAAATGAAACTGAGAAATCGGATTTTTGCCGTGCTTCTTTGCGCGGTGGTGCTGTTGTCGCTTGCCTCCTGCTCCAAGGGCGGGGAGGAGGTGCCCGACGGAATGCAGATCGCATCCTGCGCGGGGGCGGAGTACCGCCTCTACGTCCCCACCTCTTGGGTGGTGAACACCTCCTACGGCGTCTCGGGAGCCTACCGCACCATTGGAGAGCAATCGACCGTCAGCCTCGTGTCTTATGCCGTGAGCGACTATACCGCGCGCATGACCGAGGGGGGCATTGACGTTGAAAACAGCGGCGCGCGCATCGCGTGGTTCTGGGAGAACGAATGTCGGGCGGCGATCTCGCGTCAGGCGCTGAATGGGGAGATCACGCTCATTGAGGAAGAATGTATTTCCACATCCCTTGGCGGCGCGAACGCCAAGCAGTATCGCTACAGTGCCTTGATCAACGGCGAGAGATTGCATTTTCTGCAGACGGTTGCCGAGCGCGAGGGCAAGCTCTACGTCTTCACCATGACTGCAAACGAGAGGATGCTGGAGACCTGTCTTACCGACGCAGCCAAGATGCTGGATGCCTTCCTCTTTGCCGATCCGTACGAGCCGGACAGTGCCAAGATCATTGATTCGACCGACGCGCCCGAGGGCATGAAGCCCGCATCGGGCGAGGACGTGGCGTACTGCCTCTATATTCCGAATGACTGGACGATCCGATACGATCAGAGCATCTACGGGGGCTACGTGGAGGCGGACGGCACCAGCGTGAGCGTTCTGCCTTATATGCATGGCAGCGGCTCCATCAGCGTTTCTCAATATTTTGCAATGAGTGAGACAGAGATGAAGCGCATCGCAGGTGAGGAGGGCTACAGACCGGTCTCCACCGACGAAAATGCGACGCTTGGCGGCAAAGCTGCGACCGCGTATGAGTTTTACTTCCGCGTGGGCGGCGTGGATTATCACTACCGTCAGATCATTGCGGCGTACCGCGGTATGATCTACTGCGTGACCTACACCGCGACCGAGGCGGCTTTTGGCGCGCATCTGGCTGAGTTTGAAATGATCGTGAACGCCTTTACGTTCCGATAAATCAGAATAGGTTCTGCTTTTACAGGAAAAAAAGCGGTTGTTTGGGGAGGAGAGACAGTCGCGGACGTTTCGCCTCCCCATTTTCGATGAAAGGATCTGTATATGAGAGAAATTTATCTGGATAACAGCGCGACCACGGCGTTGTCCCCTGCGGTGAAGGAGCGAATGACCGAGGTGATGGAGCATTACGGCAACCCGTCTTCTCTGCACGCCAAGGGAAACGAAGCGCACGAGATTTTGGAGACTGCCCGACGGCAGGTGGGAGAGGGCTTTGGCTCTCGCCGCCCCGAGACGGGGGAGATCCTCTTTACCTCCTGCGGGAGTGAATCGGACAACTTGGCGATCTTGGGGTGCGCGTACGCAAAGCCCCGTCGAAAGGGTGGCAAGATCCTGACCACCGACTCCGAGCACGCGGCGGTGGAGAACACCATGCGCCGATTGGAGGCGGAGGGATTTGAGGTGGCGCGCATCCGAACGGTCGGGGGCGTCTTGGACATGGAGCAATTCCGCGCGGAACTCAACTCCCGCGTTTTCCTCGTTTCGATGATGATGGTAAACAACGAGACGGGCGCGTTGTACGATCTGAAAAGCGCGTTTGGCGCGGCGAAGAGATACAACCCCGACATCGTGACCCACACCGACGCGGTGCAGGGATTCCTCAAATGCCGATTCACTCCCAAGTCGATCGGTGCCGATCTCATAACGGTCAGCGCGCACAAGATCCACGGCCCCAAGGGCGTGGGTGCGCTTTGGGTGTCTGCCGATGCCAGACGGCGTCGCGACCTCGTGCCGTGGCTGATCGGTGGGGGACAGGAGGCGGGCTTCCGCTCGGGAACCGAGAACGTCATCGGCATCGCGGGCTTTGGCGAAGCGGTGCAGGAGGGACTTCGCGAGATGTCCGATGAGATCGAGCATCTGCGCCGGTTGCGAGATCTTGCGATCGAGCGGCTGCAGGAGCTTCCCGTAACGCTTAATCTTCCAAAAGGCGCGACCGCGCCCCACGTCTTAAATCTCACCCTGCCGAACATTCGGAGCGAGACCATGCTGCACGCCCTCTCGCAGAGGGGGATCTATATTTCCAACGGATCAGCCTGCTCCTCGCACAGCAAGCATCCCAGCTCTGCGCTTATGGCGTTCGGGTTGAGTGAAGCCGAGACCGAGGCGTCCATTCGCGTCAGCTTTTCGAAATTCAATACCGAGGAAGACGTGCGCGATCTCGTGCAGGCACTCGGCGAGTGCATCGAGACTTTGGTGCGCGCGAAAAGATAAAAAAAGGGAAGCCCCTCTCGGGACTTCCCATGAATGAAATTTTTAGTTGAAGTAGCCCTCTCTGTAGAGCAGCTCGCCGATCAGGACGGCACC
>JAZSBE010000062.1:0-6614 GCA_045602215.1 Eubacteriales bacterium
GAGAATGCTTACGGATATCTCAAGAGCGAGAACGGCGTGCACCGTTTGGTCCGCGTGTCTCCCTTTGACGCAAACGGACGGAGGCAGACCTCCTTTGCATCCATTGAGGTCATGCCCGAGTTTGAGAACGTGGACGCAGTCGAGCTTCGCGACGAGGATCTCGAGATCACGGCGCACCGCTCCAGCGGCGCGGGCGGTCAGCACATCAACAAGACCGACTCGGCGATCCGCATCGTACACAAGCCCACGGGAATCGTGGTGGGATGTCAGACCGAGCGTTCCCAGCTCCAGAACAAGGAGACCGCGCTCCGTATGCTCAAGGCAAAACTGATGGAGATCAAGCTGCAGGAGCGTCTGGACACCATCGAGGAGATCCAGGGCAACAAAACCAACATCGAGTGGGGCTCGCAGATCCGTTCCTACGTGTTCATGCCCTACACGCTCGTCAAGGACACCCGCACGGGCTTTGAGACGGGTAACATTCAGGCAGTGATGGACGGCGAGATCGACGGCTTCATCAACGCCTACCTCAAAATGACTTCGAAATGATAAAAATTGATCGATACAGAAAAGGAGAACAACCATGAAAAACACTACCGTGAAAAGACAGGCGCTCAAAAAGATGAAGGCACCCGATCGCAAGCTGATGATGACCCTCGCCGGCGTTGCCGTCGTGGCAGGCTCCGTGGTAGCCGTTGCCGATTACGTCAGACGCAAGAAGCACAACAAGGCTGCGCACGCTGCTGAGCTGATCCTTGGTATTGCGGGCGTTGCCGCAGGTACGCTGCTTGCAACCGAGCCCCGCCGTGAGGCAAACCGCATCACCCTTGAGCTGGACGATATTTTTGAGGGCGTAGATCTGGAGGTCGCTCGCCGTCAGGTTCGCGAGGCACTCAACCGCGGTGAGGTGGACGTTGAAGCGGAGGAGGCCGCTCCCGTGATCGTGGTAGAGGAGGTCGAGGCTGAGGTTCTTGACGTCGCTCCCGAGGTTGCTCCCGAGGCAGTCGAGGCTGAGATCATTGAGATCACTCCCGTGGTCGAGGAGGATCCCGCTGTGGAGGCTGAGGTTGAGGTCATTGAGGACGAGGTTGTTGAGGCTGTTGACGTTGAGGTCGAGGTCGAGGCCGAGACCGAGGTCGTTGTAGAGGAAGCAGCTTCCGAGGAATCCGCTGAGGCTTGATTGACAAATGAGAGATACGGGTGTCGCAAATGCAGGTTTGCGGCACCCGCATTGGTGCAAAAGCGTGTTTGGGGTTTGATTCAGAGAAAAAACAGTCAAACCATGCCGCAACGTAGGAAAGCCTCCTCTGTGTAAGGGGAGCCTATGATAAGTTCACCGCAGGCGAATATCACACCGTAGGGGAGGGGTCTCCCCTCCCGAAAAAACATCAAATATGATGCCGCATACGCGGGAGGCGAAACGCCTCCCCTACAAGGTGAATTTGTTGTGCCGCGGGTGTATTGACACCCCCCCACCATCGTTTTTCGGTGGTTCATTTCAAAGACAGGAGGCGACCCATCATGGTAAAAATTGAATCTGTGTGTGCGGGCAGCCTCTCGGCGCGTGCGGGGATCCTTGCGGGAGACACGCTCGTCGCCATCAACGGCAGTGCCATTCGCGACGTGCTCGACTACCGCTTCTATCTTGCCGACGTATCGGTTCGGCTGGAGCTGGAGCGCGAGGGCGAGCGGTTTGAGGTGACGCTGAAAAAGGCCGAGTACGACGACATCGGGCTGGAGTTTGAGACGCCGCTGATGGATAAGAAGCACACCTGCCGCAACGGCTGCGTTTTCTGCTTCATCGACCAGATGCCCAAGGGAATGCGCGAGACGCTTTACTTCAAGGACGACGACGATCGCCTGTCCTTCCTTCACGGCAACTACGTGACCCTGACCAATCTCTATGACGAGGACATTGAGCGCATCAAGCGGATGCACATCTCCCCCGTCAACGTCTCGGTTCACACCACCAATCCCGAGCTGCGCGTCAAGATGATGAAAAACAAGCGCGCGGGCGAGGTGCTTTCCTATCTTTCCGACCTTGCCGACGCGGGGATCTCGCTCTGCACCCAGATCGTGCTTTGCAAGGGGCTCAACGACGGGGACGAATTGGATCGTTCCATGCACGATCTCGTGCGGCTCTACCCTGCTCTCTCCTCCTGCGCCATTGTGCCGGTCGGACTGACCAAGTTCCGCGAGGGGCTATACCCACTTGAGCTGTTCACCCCCGAGGAATGCGCCAAGGTGATCCGACAGGTGGACGCGTTCGCCAACTGGTGCCAAAAGGAATACGGCACGCGTCTGTTCTATTGCTCGGATGAATTTTACGTCCGCGCGGGGCTTCCCCTGCCCTCGGACGAGCACTACGAAGACTACTCCCAGATCGAGAACGGGGTTGGGATGCTGACCTCTCTCGAGACGGAATTTACATACGCGCTCGAGGATCTCGAGGGCGAAATCGACGCCATCACCTCTCCTCGCGCCGTATCGGTGGCGACGGGAGACGCGGCGTTCGGGCTGATTTCAAGCCTTGCCGAGAGGCTGATGCAGAAAAATCCCCTTCTGGATATTCGCGTCCACCGCATCGTCAACCGCTTCTTTGGCGAGAGCGTGACGGTGGCGGGGCTGCTGACGGGCAAGGATCTCTCCGAGCAGCTTTCGGGCGCGGATCTCGGAGCGGAATTGCTCATTCCTGCCGTGATGCTGCGTGCCGACGGCGACGTCTTCCTTGACGATATGACGCCCGCCGAACTCTCCGCGACGCTCGGCGTGCCCGTGCGCGCCGTCCCGAGCGACGGCTATGCACTGCTGAAGGCGATGGTTGGGTGTTCGGATAACAACTAATCTTGTCCGCGTCCTCCACCTCGCAAGCTTTTGAAAAAGCTTGACCAAAACTTTTCGACGATTTGAAATTTACCAATACATTCCTGACAGAGAAAGGACGTATCCCATGTCAAAACCCATTATTGCCATTGTCGGGCGACCGAACGTGGGCAAAAGTACTCTTTTTAACAAGCTGATCGGCGAGCGTCGCTCCATCGTGGAGGACACCCCCGGTGTCACGCGCGACCGTATCTACGGCGAGACCGAGTGGAGAGGCAGAAAGCTGATCCTCATCGACACGGGCGGAATCGAGCCCAAGACCGACGACGTCATTCTCTCCCAGATGAAGACGCAGGCGCAGATCGCCATCGACACCGCCGACGTCATCGTCTTCCTTTGCGACGTCCGCACGGGCGTGACCGCAAACGACAGGGATATTGCCGTCATGCTCAAAAAGAGCGGCAAGCCCATCGTCCCCGCCATCAACAAGTGCGACAGCATCGGCCGCCCGCCGATGGAATTTTATGAATTTTACGAGCTGGGATTCGACCGCGAGCTGATTCAGGTCTCCGGCATCCACGGCTCCGGCTCGGGCGATATTCTCGACGCGTGTCTCGAGGAGCTGGGCGACTTTGAGGACGTCCCCGAGGAGACCGACCGCATCAAGGTTGCCGTCATCGGCAAGCCCAACGCGGGCAAATCCTCCATCATCAACCGCATGGTGGGCGAGAACCGTCTGATCGTCTCCGACATCGCGGGCACCACGCGCGACGCGGTGGACACCAACGTGGACAACGAGTTTGGCAAATACACCTTCATCGACACGGCGGGCATTCGCCGTCAGTCCAGGATCGACGACAAGATCGAGCATTTCAGCGTTCTCCGCGCCCACATGGCGGTGGAGAGAGCCGACGTGTGCCTGCTCATGATCGACGCCGAAAAGGGCATCACCGAGCAGGACGAGAAGATCGCGGGCATCGCACACGAGGCGGGCAAGGCGACCATCATCGTGGTCAACAAGTGGGATCTGATCGAGAAGGACAACTCCACCGTGAGTGAGTTCAACAACCGCATTCGTCTCTCTCTTGCCTATATGCCCTACGCGCCCATCTTCTACGTTTCGGCAAAGACGGGTCAGCGCGTGGCAACCCTTTATGAGAAGATCAACGCCGTCTTCGCGCAGGCGACCCAGCGCGTGACGACGGGTATGCTCAACGACGTGCTCGGCGACGCGATGATCCGCGTTCAGCCCCCCTCCGACAAGGGCAGACGCCTCAAGATCTACTACATGACGCAGATCTCGGTGGCTCCTCCCACCTTCGTCATCTTCTGCAACAACGTCGAGCTGTTCCACTTCTCCTACCAACGCTTTATCGAAAACTGTCTGCGCGACACCTTCGGATTTGAAGGCACGCCCATCAAGCTCATCATTCGCATGAAGGGCGACGACGCAACCTGACGAAAGGATTCACCATGTTCGTAGATCACGTTAGAATTCAACTCAAGGCGGGGGACGGCGGCAACGGTGCCGTGGCGTTCCACCGCGAAAAATACGTCTCTGCCGGCGGCCCCGACGGAGGCGACGGCGGTCGCGGCGGCAACGTCGTCTTCCGCGTCGATCAGGGTACCAACACCCTGCTCGCCTTCCGCTACAAGCACCACTTCACCGCCGAGCGCGGCGGCGACGGCAAGGGATCGAAGTTCCACGGCGCAAACGGCAAGGATCTCATCATTATGGTTCCTCCCGGAACGCTGATCCTCGACGTGGAGAGCGGAAAGATCATTCACGATATGTCTCAGGACGACGGCGCGGATTATATCGCCTGCCGTGGTGGTCGCGGCGGCTGGGGCAACCGTCACTTTGCGACTCCCACCCGTCAGGTGCCCATGTTTGCCAAAAACGGCACCCGCGGTGAGGAAAAAGAGGTCATTCTGGAGCTGAAGATGCTCGCCGACGTGGGTATCATCGGCTACCCGAGCGTTGGAAAATCCTCCATTCTTGCCCGCATCAGCGCGGCAAAGCCCAAGATCGCCGACTACCACTTCACCACCCTCTCCCCCAACCTTGGCGTGGTTCGCACGGGAGGCGAGCAGGGATTTGTGGCGGCGGACATTCCCGGGCTGATTGAGGGTGCTGCCGACGGCGCGGGGCTGGGTCACGAGTTCCTCCGTCACATCGACCGCTGCCGACTTCTCTGGCACGTGGTGGACATTTCCTGCTTTGAGGGGCGCGACCCCATCGACGACGTGGAGAACATCAACGTCGAATTGGATCGTTACAGCCCCGAGCTTGCCGACCGTCCGCAGATCATCGTTGCCAACAAGGTCGATTCTCTCGACCGCGAGCTGGTGGACGTGGACGCGTTTGAGCATTTCGTTGAGGTCAACGGCTGGAAGCTCTTCTACGTTTCCGCCGCGACGGGCGAGGGTCTTGACGCCCTTCTCCGCTACACCTCCGAGCGTCTGCGTGAGCTTCCTCCCATGAAGATCTACGCCGAGGAGCTTGCCCCCGAGGACGCTTACGTCGGCGGCGGCAAGGAGACTACCATCCGCCGCGAAAACGATACCTTTATCGTCGAGGGCGAGTGGCTGCTCAACCTCATGGGTCAGATCAACTTCAGCGACTACGAGTCGCTCAACTTCTTCCAGCGCGTGCTCCAACGCAGCGGCGTCTTCGAAGCCCTCGAAGCCAAGGGCTGCCGCGACGGCCACACCGTTTCGATCTATGACTTTGAGTTTGAGTATGTGAAGTAAGGGACGAAGACCGTGGGGCTAGCCCCACACCCCACTTAAAACCTTTTTGGAAAAAAGGTTTTAAGGATTCCAAAAACTTTCCGTCGAAAAAGAATAGGCAATCCTATGGAGGGCGTGCGATCATCGTGCGCCCTCCTTTGTTTGGGTGCGGGAGGCGAAACGCCTCCCCTACAAACGCATGACGAATGTTTCGCAAAAACATCTTGACATTCCTTTTTATTCATGCTAAAATAAGAGTGCCCAATAAATGAATAATGTAGCACGGACGGAGTATACTCATTTTTAGAGACATACCCTTTTTTTCTCATACACATATTGAATTTGACAAAAATGCAAATTCCAAGTAAGTATGTGTATGTGAATCTAATGGTTCTGTGCTATATTACGTTTGTTGGGCGACAATCGGGGTTTGCGTTTTTTGTGCGCTGACTTCGGTTGGCGCACTTTTTATTTTGGGAGGAAACACCAATGCAACTCTACGAGATCCACAAATCCTGCATCACCGAGGAGGTGATCTGGGCGTACGACGGACAGAAGGCAGAGGCGCACTGGTTCGTGTTTCACCTCTTCCTCTTTCTGCGCGCGCACGCCGACCTTTTGGAGAATTCCGATTACAAGCGTCTGTACGACGAATGCGCCGTTTATCTGAACAAATACATGAACCGAAGCAAGGCGTACCTCGGCTTGGAATACACCGACTACCGCGAGGATCTCGCGCTGTGGTGCGACGCGATCAACGATGCGGGCGATGCGTCGGAAATGGATCCGCGCGAGGTGGAAAGATTCCTCGACTTCCGCCGTCGGACGTGGGGCGTTTCGCACAATTCCCATATGAATCCCACAAAATTCCATTAAATAACGCACAAATCAAACGCAATTCCCATATGCAGCCCATTCCCGCTCCACGTACGACCCATAATTCCGCAAGGCGCGTGGCATAAAAAGCCATCCCACAAAAAAAGAACTTCCCAAAGCTCCTGTTCCTTCGCGGAACGGGAGCTTTGGGAAGTTTCTTGAAAGAGGGTGGGTTTGGGAGG
>JAZSBE010000063.1:0-18977 GCA_045602215.1 Eubacteriales bacterium
AAAAAGGGGGCCAAACGGCGTCCGCTTTTGAGCTGCTTTTGTTGATATGGATTAGTTTTTCAAGCTGTGAATGGGCGCGGGGATTCTGCCGCCGCGGTGAATGAAGCGAGCGGGGGAGTAGGGCTTGACGGGCATAATGGGCGCTCTGCCAAGCAATCCGCCAAAGTTGACGCATTCGCCTGCCTGTTTGCCGTAGGCGGGAATCAGACGGACAGCTGTCGTCTTGGTGTTTGCCACACCGATGGAGATCTCGTCCGCGATAATGCCGCTGATGACTTCTTCGGGGGTGTCTCCGGGAATTGCGATCATGTCAAGACCCACCGAGCAAACCGCGGTCATTGCCTCCAGCTTTTCCAGCGTGAGCGCACCGCACTCAGCGGCTGCGATCATACCTGCGTCCTCCGAAACGGGAATGAACGCACCGGAAAGACCGCCAACGTGAGAGGATGCCATGACGCCGCCCTTCTTGACAGCATCGTTGAGCATTGCAAGGCAAGCGGTGGTGCCGTGCGCGCCGCAGGACTCCAGACCCATCTCCTCAAGGATATAAGCCACCGAGTCGCCGATTGCGGGCGTGGGGGCAAGGGAAAGGTCTACGATGCCGAAGGGAACGCCCAGGCGGCTTGCCGCCTCGCTTGCGACGAGCTGACCAACGCGCGTGATCTTGAACGCGGTCTTCTTGATGATGTCGGCAAGCTCGGAGAGGTTGCAATCTCCTGCGCGGCGGATTGCGGAAGCAACCACACCGGGACCGCTGACACCGACGTTGATCACGGTTTCGGGCTCGCCGACTCCGCAGAACGCGCCTGCCATAAAGGGGTTATCCTCGGGAACGTTTGCGAATACCACGAGCTTTGCACAGCCGATGGAATCCTGATCCTTGGTCAGGTATGCCGCGCGCTTGATGGTGGATCCCATGCGGGCAACGGCGTCCATGTTGATGCCTGCCTTGGTGCTTGCCACGTTCACGGAGGAGCAGATGTTTTTGGTTTCAGCCAACGCCTCGGGAATGATGGAGATCATCGCGTCGGCTCCTCGGGTCATGCCTTTCTGAACCAGCGCGGAAAATCCGCCAAGAAAGTTGATGCCAACGGCGTCTGCCGCGCGCTGAAGGGTGTGCGCGATCTTGAGATATCCGTCAGGGCCGCAGTCTCCTCCGATGAGGGAGACGGGGGTGACCGAGACGCGCTTGTTTACGATCGGAATGCCGTATTTCTTCTCGATGTCGCATCCCGTGGCAACCAAATGCTCTGCCGATTTTGTGATCTTGTCGTAGATCCTGTCGCAAAGGCGATTCGGATCCTCGCTGACGCAATCCCAAAGAGAAATGCCCATCGTTACGGTTCGGATGTCCAGATTTTCCTCTCGGATCATCTGGATCGTTTCCAAAACGTCCTGTGTATTAATCATGTCGCTTCCTCCTCAGATATGGTGCATGGTATTGAAAATATCCTCGTGCATGGTGTGGATATCCAATCCCCGGTCACGTCCGAGGGCTGCGAGCGTATCTACAAAATCTGCAAAATCCACGTTCAATTCATCAATGGACGCCAGCATGATCATCGCGAAATAATCGCTCAGAACGGTCTGGGTGATGTCAACGATGTTTGCGCCTTTTTTTGCACAAATGCCTGCAACGTCCGCGATGATGCCGACGCTGTCTTTTCCGGTTACGGTAATAACTGCTTTCATGTGAGTACCAGCCTTTCCTTTGTCTGTGTTCCCTTATATTATACAATTGTTTATCGGAAAAATCAAGATGGACGGGGAACATTTTTTGTTGATATCAGAATTTTTGAGCCTTTTGGCGAAAATACGTCTCCCTCGCCCGCTTTTTTCCTCTTGAATCGCTCCTTGAAATGTGGTATAATAAAGAAAAAAGAAAGGGGGGAGTACCGTGCAGGACAAGGCGTATCTTGCCATCGACCTGAAGTCCTTTTACGCGTCGGTTGAATGCCTGGAAAGGGGCCTTGATCCCATGACCGCAAATCTTGTGGTGGCAGATATGGGGCGGACGGAAAAGACCATTGGCCTTGCGGTCTCTCCCTCCCTCAAATCCTTTGGGATTCCGGGCAGACCGAGAATGTTTGAGGTGGTACAGAGGATCCGTGAGGTCAATGCCGCCCGTCGCGCCGCCGCACCGGGGAGACGCCTGGAGGGTTCCTCCTATGACATCAACGAATTGAACCGTGATCCGCGTCTTGCGGTGGATTATATCGTCGCCCCTCCCCGAATGGCGTATTACATGGAATACAGCTCGCGGATCTATGACGTTTATCTCAAATACGTCTCTCCCGAGGATATTCACGTCTATTCCATTGACGAGGTGTTTATTGACGTGACACCTTATCTCAAAACCTACGGGCTGACACCGAAGGAGCTGGCGATGCGGATCATTCTCGATGTGCTCAAGACCACGGGGATCACCGCGACCGCAGGGATTGGGGCGAATCTGTATCTATGCAAGGTGGCGATGGATATTGTCGCCAAGCATCTTCCTGCTGACGAAAACGGCGTGCGGATTGCCGAGCTTGACGAGCGGAGCTACCGCGAAAAGCTTTGGGATCATCTTCCCCTGACCGATTTTTGGAGAGTGGGGCAGGGATATCAGAAAAAGTTGGAGTCGGTGGGGATCCGCACCATGGGAGACATCGCGCGGTGCTCGATCGGCTCTCCAGACGCCTATTACAACGAGGAGCTTCTCTACAAAATGTTCGGCGTTAATGCAGAGCTTCTGATTGACCATGCATGGGGGTGGGAGCCCTGCACAATTTCCGAGATCAAGGCGTATCGCCCCGATTCCAACAGCATCTGCTCGGGGCAGGTGCTTCAGTATCCTTACTCTGCCGAGAAGGCACGTCTGGTGGTGCGGGAGATGTCCGATGCGATGGCGTTGGATCTCACTGAAAAGGGGCTTGTGACAGACCAACTGGTTCTCACAGTTGGGTATGACGTGGAAAATCTCAAGAGCGAGCAGGGAAGACGGCGCTACAAAGGCGAGATCAAAACCGACCGATACGGACGCGAGATCCCCAAGCACGCGCACGGGACCGAGAATCTGAAGGGCTACACCGCTTCTATGGAGGATTTGATGGCGGCGTACATGAAACTTTACGACCGTATCGTGGATTCCGATCTTCTGATCCGACGTCTGACGCTTTCCGCCTGCAGGGTTGTGAAGGAATCGGATGCCGAAAAAAATCGACCGTGTGAGCAGTTGGATATTTTTTCGGTGATGGATGAAGCGGATGAAAAGTCGGATGACGTTGCCGAGGAAAAGGAAAAGCGAATTCGTTCGGCAATGCTTGACATCCGACGAAAATACGGAAAGAACGCCATTCTCAAGGGAACCAGTCTGGAGGAGGGCGCGACCGCCAAGGAGCGAAATTCTCAGATCGGAGGGCATAAGGCATGAGTGGAAAATACGACGATATGCTGGATCTTCCCCATCACACCTCCCCGAGACACCCTCGAATGCCCCTGCGCGATCGTGCGGCGCAGTTTGCGCCCTTTTCGGCACTTACGGGGTATGATGACGTGATTGACGAAACGGCGCGCCTCACCGACGGAAGGATTGAGCTGAGTGAAGACGCCTATGCATTACTGGACGTAAAGCAGAGAATCCTTCAAAGGCGAATCGAGGAGCATCCGAGAGTAACGGTCGTTCATTTTGTGGCTGATCAGCGCAAGACGGGCGGTGCATACCGCTCGTTTACGGGAAACCTTATTCGTATGGACGAGACATCTCGTGAGATGGTATTTGCCGATGGTACACGGATTAAGACGCTCGATATAATTGAAATCATAGACTAAAAAAAGAGGAGCGATGCTCCTCTTTTTTTAGTTAATCATGCTGTTTCTTTTTCAAGAATACGCCAGCCGAGCAAATCGCAAACAGGAGGGGAAGTCCTGATGACAAGGTGACGGTAGCATGACATGATTTTTGTTTTTCATCTCGTTTTACGGGTTCTGTACTTGCATGATCGTTTACCTTTATGGGATTCGAGGTTGCAGTATCATCCGTGTTTACAGATTCCGAGGCTACTACGGTTCTCTCATATCCGCACTCATTGCATATGGCATCCGAATCATTGTCATAGACGTGATCGAGAATCTTGGTGTGTTTTCCACAGGCACAGCTTTTCTTGTGCTTGGCTTCGTTCATCTCAATGCATGCCTGCAATTCGTGGTTTTTGGGGAGGTTTTCCACTTTCCAGTAATTGCATTCTGTGCAGGTGTAGGTCATGACGCCCTTCTCTGTACAGGTTGGTGTTGTGGTGATTTTACCGTTGTCCCAAGTGTGTGTGCCGTAAATGGTATTTTGGCAAGACGGGCAGCTTGATTTGTGTTGGGTTGCCGAATATTGCTGCCAGTTACTGTATTCGTGTTGGTGTTGCGTATGGTCGTTGGAGTAATCAGGCTTTTGCGCACCCGGATCAGCGGTGTAGATGCAAGCGTCTCCGAATCCGATCGCACTGTACGCATGCTTGGCGGCAGTCTCGGGCAGGATCACGTCAATCAGAAGAAGCTTGACGCTTTGAATGTTGACGTAAAATTCCCCCAGCATATCTCCTCGGATCAACGAGGATTCTGCCAGCAGCTCGTAATGGTTGCCATCCCCTGTCTTATCTCCGTAAATATAAACATATACACCTGCGCTGTCATATTTGCTGCCCCAGGGGTTTGATTCTGACGTCAAGCCGACCAAGGCATAAAAGGTGTCCGCGCGATATGCACTGATGTCATAGATTGTCCAGGAGTCTTGACGATCCAACACCGGCTGCGAAGGGTTTTTCGGATGCATTCCGATTCCGCTGAAGCACTCAATAGATGCATTTTCTTTTCCAAAGTAAAAGTGATCTCTTGTATCACTATACGGACGGTTGACGGTGGTGGGTTGACCGTAGAGATAGTCGTTATTTGGTGTATTGCTGGATGTGAGATAACTCATGTCAGAGAGCGGATAACAGGGGTTGCTTCCTGCATTCCACACGCCATAGGGCTTTCCATACCAGTTGTCTGTGCTTTCTCCGGGGAGCGGAAGTGCTTCATAGGCGTCTGCCTGAGTCGCGGCGGTCGTAGGACGTTCGGGAATGAGAGGCGCTTGATCCGAGCGCAGTATCCCCGACGCAGAAGGTGCAAGAGCCGCACCTGCACCCATGAGCAGAGATAGCGTGATGGTAAGTAAGCATACTTTTATAAGCGGTTTTTCCATGGAATGATCCTTTCTTCATAGATGTTTGAGAATTGATGTCACGGATTTCCTAAATCGGTGTGCTTACAAACGGATCGTCTGTCAATTCCTCCATTTTGCCCTTAAATCCCGGGAGTGTGCAATCCTCTATGATCACGGTTCCGTCATCTGTCCATTTGCGGATCAGACAGGTTCCCTTGAGATTTTCCACGCATACGTTCTTCAAAATGACGGTATCATAGTTCCCGAGCTGAAGGAGGGGATATGTCACGCCGTTTGCAAAACGGACGGTCACGTTTTCGAGTGTCAGGCAACCCTTCAGAGAAGTGTCTCCCCAGAAGGTCAAGGGCAGGCGAATGCCTTCAGCCTTGATATTGCGGAACGTAATGTCTCGGAGCGGTTCATTTTTTTGCCACGATTCATTTCCTGAGAAATTATAGTGCAGAAAACGGCTTGTATTTCGGAATTCGCAGTTATAGATTACAATATTTCCGGGAGTGTTTCGGAATTCTCGAGAGTAGTCTGCATAATAGGTATAGGCACTCAGCATAGTGCCTCCTTGTCCCTCGCTGTATGCGCTCGGAACACCGTTTACTTTGTCTTCATACGACAACCCGCCGCGGAAGCGGTATTTGGCAGGGCCATAAAACAGGGTATCGTGTATCTCTACATTCGTGCCGCCGAAACGCATGCCGTTACAAGCGGTGTTCAATTTGCATCCGAGAACCTCAACGTTGAGATTGTCGATTCCTCCGATGCAGTCGTCACCCGTTTGAAAATCGCAGTTCTTGATCATGATGTTGGTGCAGGTGGTAACGTGAATTCCGTCGTGACCTCCGAACACGGAAACCTCCTCAACGTGGAGATCCTCGCAAATGAAGAGCGCGTGTGCCCAGTTTGAGCTGTTCTGAATCTCGTAGCCCTTCAGGGTGACGTTCTTGCAGCGATGCATATTGATGGCGTGAGGACCGCGGTAGTACTCCTCGCCCATCGGATCGTAGCAATTGTTTCCGTCAATCCGTGATCCCGGCTCGCCGATGATTGCGATGTTCTCGGCATCCAGCGCCTTGATGACCGCGCGATTCCAGCGTCCCATGGGCTTCATCTGAAAATCGTAGTTTTTCCGAACGCTGACCGGCTCCCAGACGGCATCGGTAAAATCATCCTCGGAAATCGGCTCGATTTCCTTTTCCGCATCGTATTCATACGCCGAAAGATCCCGACTTGCGATCAGGTGCGCGTCCTCCAGCAGATGCAGTGTGACGTTGCTCCGCAGGCGGATAGAGCCGATCTCGTAGTCACCCGTCGGGACGATGACCTCTCCGCCGCCAAGCAGAAACATTTTATCAATCGAGCCTTGAATCGTTTCGGTCCAGTCGTTGTAAAGTGAGCGTTCGTCGGTGATGAGGATCTTGTTTGTCTGAACCGATGGCTCGGGAGTCTCTCCACCGTCATTCGGTTCCTTGCTGCTATCCGGTTCTTTACTGTCGTTGGTCTCGTTGCTGTCATCGTCTTTGGGGGTGCCGTTGTCGGGCGTTTCTCCCACGTCTTCCGAATAGGGGAGCTTTTCCTGATCGGTGCAGGATACCAGAATGGGAAAAAGCAAGGACAGGGATAGCAGAATGGAGAAAAATCTGGTTGAGAATTTTTTGGTTTTCAAGTCGTCGCCCTCTCGTTTGATGTTCGTTAAAGAAACAATGGATGGATCGGTCAGCAGGGGCGGAATTATGTTGTCATCTTCTCCTGCTTGACCTTATGGTCGATGATGTGACGGGAAGCAAGCTCACGGTGCACGTCCTCCACCGTGATGCCCATCTGGACCATCAGCACCATTGCGTGGTATGCAAGATCGGCAAGCTCGTAGATCGTCTCCTTTTTGTCATCCGCCTTGCCCGCAATGATGACCTCGGTGCATTCCTCTCCCACCTTCTTGAGGATCTTGTCGATGCCTTTTTCAAAAAGGTAGGTGGTGTAAGAGCCCTCCGGCTTATCGGTCTTGCGGCCGACCAGAAGATCGTACAGCCCCTGCAGGGTAAATTCGTGCAGCTCGTCGCTTTGGTAAACGGGCTTTGTGAAGCAGGAGTCGCTACCCGTGTGGCAGGCGGGACCGTCCTTCTCCACCACGATCACCAAGGCGTCCTTGTCGCAGTCGGCGGTGATGGATACGACGTGCTGATAGTTTCCGCTGGTTTCTCCCTTGAGCCAAAGCTCCTCACGGGAGCGGCTCCAGAAGCAGGTCAAGCCCTTTTCCATGGTGATCTTCAGGCTCTCTCTGTTCATATATGCGACGGTGAGGACCTTTTTGGTAATGGAATCCACCACGACTGCGGGGATCAGTCCCTTCTCGTCAAATTTCAGTTCATCAATGTTGATCACAGTTCTATCCTTCTTTCTGTATTCCGTTACAGGCGAACGGTAATGCCGTTTTGTTTGAGCTCTTTTTTCAAATCCGGGATGCGGATCTCGCCAAAGTGGAAGACCGATGCTGCAAGTCCCGCGTCGATGTCAGGAATGGAGTGGAACAGATCCACGAAATCCTTGACCGATCCCGCGCCGCCCGATGCGATGACGGGAACGTTGACTGCTTCGCAAACTGCTTGAAGCATTTCCAGATCGAAGCCACGCTTGACACCGTCGGTATCAATAGAGTTGACGACCACCTCTCCCGCGCCCAGTTCTACGCACTTCTTGATCCAGGAGATCGCCTCCATACCGGTGTTTTCTCTGCCGCCTTTGGCAAACACGCGGAACACGCCGTCCACACGCTTGACGTCGGCAGAAATGACGACGCACTGATTGCCGTATTTTTGTGCCGCCTCGCGGATCAGCTCGGGATTGCGGATCGCGCCCGAGTTCACGCTGACCTTATCCGCGCCGCACTTGAGCACGCGATCGAAATCCTCAACGGTATTGATCCCGCCGCCAACGGTGAGCGGAATGAAGATCTGACTTGCCACCTCTCGAAGAATGTCGGTGAAGAGCGCTCTCTCCTCGAAGGATGCGGTGATGTCGTAAAACACCAGCTCGTCAGCACCGTTGTCCGAATAATATTTTGCAAGCTCCACGGGTGAGGACACGTCGGAGAGCCCTTCAAAGTTGACTCCCTTGACCACCCGTCCGTTTTTTACGTCCAGGCAGGGAATGATTCGTTTGGTAATCATGTTGCCACCTCAATCGCGCGGCGCAAATCGATCGCGCCGGTGTAGTATGCCTTGCCGATAATGGCGCCGTAGAGATCCATGGCGCGGAGCGCCTCTACGTCCGAAAGGGTTGATACACCGCCGGATGCGACGATGTCCATGCCAAAATTCTTTGAGAGCTTGCTGTAAAGCTCGAGGTTCGTGCCCTTCATTGCGCCGTCTCTGGAAATGTCGGTGCAGATCACGGTTTTTACACCGATCTCTTGCATTTTGGAAAGAAACGCCTCCAGCGTGCATTCGGAGGTCTCGAGCCAGCCCTTGATGGCGATATAGCCGTCCCTCACGTCGGCACCGACGGCGATCTTTTCGCCATAGGCTGCAACTGCTTTTTTCAGGAACGCCCCATCGGTCAGAGCGGCGGTTCCGAGGATCACGCGGGATACGCCCGCCGAGAGATACGCGTCCACCGTTTCCATACTGCGGATGCCGCCGCCGATCTCCACAAAGAGAGAGGTCCTCTCAGCTACCTCGCGGACGATGGAGAGATTGGGCGTGGTTCCGTCCTTTGCGCCCTCCAGATCCACCATGTGAATGTGCGTTGCGCCACAGGACTCAAATTCTTTTGCGACCTCCATCGGATTGTCGCTGTATACGGTCATGTTTTGATAGTCGCCCTTGTACAGACGGACTGCTTTTCCGTCGTAGAGGTCGATTGCAGGAAAGATGATCATGCCATGTCCTCGCTTTCACAGAATGCACGGAGAATGTCAAGGCCCACCGTTCCGCTTTTTTCGGGATGGAATTGACATCCCATGACGTTATCCTTTCCTACCATAGCGGTCAGCTCCTTGCCGTACTCGGCGGTGGCGAGGAGGGAATCCTCGCAATCGGTTGCATAGTAGGAATGAACGAAATACACGCAGTCGTTTTCCTTGATGTATTTCATCAGCTTGTGCTTTTTTTGGAAATGCAGGGCGTTCCAGCCGATGTGGGGGATCTTGAGATTTTTTGGGATCACGCCCTCCATAGGAACGACGCTGCCCTTGAGAAGTCCAAGCCCCTCGTGCTCGCCGTATTCCATGCTCCGCTCAAACAGAAGCTGCATACCAAGGCAAATGCCCATGATCTCCTTGCCCTTGGCAGCCTCCTCTCGGAGAATGGCGTCCAGTCCGCTCTCGCGAAGCTTCGCGGCAGCATCGGCAAATGCGCCGACGCCGGGCAGGATCAGCTTATCCGCGCGGCGAATGACGTCGGCGTCCCCCGTCACGACGGCGTCCGCGCCAATCATCTTGAGGGAGGAGACGAGGGAAAAGAGATTTCCGACTCCGTAGTCAACAATCGCGATCATCCGAGCATCCCCTTTGTGGAAGGAATTTCGGACGCAAATCTCTCGTCGATCAGAACCGCCTTTGCGAGCGCGCGAGCGGTTGCTTTGAAGGTCCCCTCGATGATGTGGTGAGAATTGTCCCCCGTGAACTGTCGGATGTGTAGGGTGATTCCCGCCTCTCTTGCGAAGGCGATCCAAAATTCGCGGCAAAGCTCGGTGTCAAAGCTTCCCACCTTTTGAGAGGGGATGGACAGTTCTCCAAAGAAGCCGCCTCTGCCCGATACGTCAACGGCAGAGAGGATGAGGGCCTCATCCATGGGGAGCGTGATGTCACCGTAACGGCAGATGCCGCGTCTCTCACCAAGCGCATCGGAGAGGGCGCGTCCGAGCGCGATTCCGATGTCCTCGACGGTGTGGTGGTCGTCCACCTGCGTGTCTCCCTTGCACACGACCGTCAGATCCATTCTGCCGTGACGGGCAAAGAGGGTCAGCATGTGGTCGAGAAAGCCACAGCCCGTGCGGCAATCAGACGCGCCGGTTCCGTCCAGATTCAAGGAGATCTGAATATCTGTTTCCGCGGTTTTGCGGTTGATGTTGGCGGTTCTCATTTGTTGTTTTCCTCCAGTATTTCTTTCACGGCTGCGATCAGTGCTTGCATTTGCTCAGCCGTTCCGATGGTGATGCGGTTAAAGTCCTTGATGCGCTCCTTTTTGAAATGGCGCACCAGAATGCCGCGTTTTTTCAATGCGAGATAAAGCTCCTCGCCTCCGATGTCGGCACTTCTTGCAAAGACGAAGTTTGCCGCGGAGTCCAGCACCTCAAAGCCGAGCTCACGAAGGGCAGCGGTGGTGTAGGCGCGATTTTTGATAATGGTCTGACAGTTGGATACGTAGTATTCGTTTTCCTCCAGAGCCGCCACGCCTGCCGCTTCGGTCATGCGGTTGACGTTATAGGGGTTGGTGGAGTAACGAATGGTGTGCAGATCTGCGATCAGCCTCTCGTTTCCGATTCCAAAGCCAAGCCGTGCTCCCGCCATGGAGCGCGATTTTGAAAAGGTCTGCGTGACCAGAAGATTGTCGTATTTGTGTACCAGCCCAACAGCGCTCTTTCCCCCGAAATCAATATACGCCTCGTCCACGATCACCATGCGGTGTGGATTGGACGCCACGATGCGCTCGATCTCCGACAGGGGAAGGATCTTGCCTGTTGGCGCGTTGGGGTTGGCGATGACAACCGTTTCGTTCGTTCCGATATAGTCGTCGGCACAAATCGAGAAATCCTTGCAGAGAGGAATCTCTCTGTAGGGAATGCGGTGCAGCTCTGCGAAGACGGGATAAAAGCCGTAGGTAATGTCTGCAAATGCCAGCGAATGCTCCTCGTCTGCGAACGCCATGAATGCGAAGTTCAGGACCTCATCCGATCCGTTGACCAAAATCACCTCGGAGGGCTTTACGCCGTAGAGGGATGCGAGAGTGGTCGTCAGCCGCTTGCATTCGGGATCGGAATAAAGCTCCAGTTTTTTGCTTTCCGCCAAGACCGCCTCCGAGACCTTCGGAGAAGGAGGGAAGGGGGATTCGTTGGTGTTGAGCTTGATGTACTTCATGTCCCGTGGCTGTTCTCCCGGGGTGTAGGGAACGAGGCTCTTGAATTTTTTGCTGAAAAATCTGCTCATGCCTCAGTCCTCAAACCGAACGGTTGCACTTTTTGCGTGCGCGTCCAGCCCTTCCTTGCTTGCAAAATATGCAACCTTATCGGCGACCTCGCGGAGTGCTTCCTTGGTGTAATAGGTGAATTGCGATTTTTTCACGAAATCATCCACCGACAGAGGCGAGGAGAACTTTGCCGTGCCGCTGGTGGGCAGGGTGTGGTTCGGACCTGCGAAATAGTCGCCCAGCGCCTCGGGGCAGTACTTGCCCATGAAGATGGAGCCGGCGTGGCGGATTTGATCGAGATAATCAAAGGGAGCGTCCACGCAAAGCTCAAGATGCTCGGGCGCGATCTCGTTCGCGATCTCGATGGCGAGCGAGAGATTATCCTCCGCAACGATGATCTTACCGTTCTTGTCAATGCTCTCTCTTGCGATCTCTGCTCTGGGGAGCAGGGGGATCTGACGCTCCAGCTCGGCGCTGACCGCCTCGGCAAATGCGCGGGTGTCAGTGACGAGGACCGCGCTTGCCATGCGATCGTGCTCTGCTTGGGAGAGCAGATCTGCGGCGACGAACTTGGGATTTGCCGTGCGGTCTGCCACGACCAGAATCTCGCTCGGGCCTGCGATCATATCAATGGATACCTTGCCAAAGACCTGCTTCTTTGCCTCTGCAACAAAGGCGTTTCCGGGGCCGACGATCTTATCTACTGCGCCCACCGTCTCGGTGCCGTACGCCAACGCGGCAATTGCCTGCGCGCCGCCGACCTTGTAGATGCGATCCACGCCTGCAATCTTTGCCGCCGCGAGAATGACGGGGTTCACCTTTCCGTCCTTCGTGGGGGGCGTGACCATCTCAATGACCTTGCATCCTGCGATCTTTGCAGGAATGCTGTCCATGAGAACGGTGGAGGGGTAGGCCGCCGTGCCGCCCGGAACGTAAAGTCCCACGCGGTCGATGGGGGTGATCTTTTGTCCCGTCACGACGCCTTTGCTTTCGTTGATGATAAAGCTCTGACGAACCTGCTTTTCATGGAAAGCGCGAATATTCTTTGCCGCCTCGCGCAGGATTTCGAGGAATTTCGGATCAACCTTGCCGAAAGCCTCGTCGATTTCCTCGGCACTCACCTCCAGAGAGATCAGGTCGGCCTTGTCGAACTTCTTTGCATAAGCGAGGAGCGCGCGATCGCCGTTTGCTCTGACGTTTGCGATGATCTCGCTCACGATCCCCTCGACGTTTGATGCGATATTGTCTCGCGCGAAGATCTCGCTGTTTGAAACCTCGCCGTAGTTGTAAATTTTAATCATTTGCCGATACCTGTGCTTTCATTTGTTCTGTGATGGTTTCGATCTCTTTCGTCTTGAATCGGAAGGCGGATTTGTTCACGATCAGACGTGCGCTGATGGGCACCACCGTTTCCTTGACCTCCAGATCGTTTTCCCTCAGGGTGGTTCCCGTTTCCACAATATCCACGATCACGTCCGAGAGACCCAAAATGGGAGCCAGCTCGATGGATCCGTTCAATTTAATAATGTCAATGTCTCTGCAAAGAGAATTGTAGTACTGCTTGGCGATATTCTGGAACTTGGTTGCAACCTTGAGGGTGCGCTCTCCGTTGTCAAAGAAATCCTTCTTTGCGGCGACCGCCATGCGGCATTTTCCGAGATTCAGATCCAAAAGCTCGTAAACGTCAGGCTCGTATTCCAGAAGGATATCCTTGCCTGCCACGCCGATGTCGGCGGCACCTCGCTCGACGTAAATGGATACGTCCGAGGGCTTTACCCAGAAGTATCTGACACCCTTTTCGGGATTCTCAAAAATCAGCTTTCGGTTGTTTTCCTTGATGGAGGGGCACTCGTAGCCTGCCGCCTCAAACATGGCGTATACCTTTTCCCCAAGTCTTCCCTTGGGAAGCGCAATGTTAATCATGCCCGCTCTCCTTTCCGCAGATCTACCAGTCGACGGTATCTCAGCTTTTCGGGAATCGATTTCTGCGCGCTGACGCACTCGCCCTGCTCGGTGAGAGCGTGGACGGCGGCGGCGATTTCGGTGGGAGCGATCCTATCGTCGTACAGGATCAACGCATCCACGTCGTAAAGGCTTTCCGGCTTCTGAAGATCCTCCAGAAGATCCAGATACAGCGCAAATCCGACGGCACCCGATCTTCTTCCCATACGGCGCAGGAGCTTGTCATACTGACCTCCCGCCAGCACGCCCTCGCAGATGCCCGAAAGGAATCCGCGGAAGACGATTCCGTTGTAGTAGCTCATATTATTGACGATGGAAAAATCAAAGCGAATGCGATCGGCATAAAGGGTGTCCGAAAGCAGATCTGCCAGCGTCTTCAACTCATCCAGCGCGTCTCTTGCTTCTTTGCTCTGACAAAGGGGAGCCAAACGGGCAAGAACGCTCGCCGTTTCTCCGTAAATGTCAATAAACTGAAGCAATCTTTCCGTGTTCTCCTCGCTGATGCTGCAAGCAAGGCAGAGCTTTTGCAGATCGTGCTTGTTTTTGCTTGAAATGCAAGCTGCCGCGCTCTGACGGAAGGTATCGTCTCCACCTGTCTCATCTAAAACGGCGGTCAGAATTCCGAGGTGAGAGACATCCAGAATGAAATCGGGAGAGATCTGATCGAGGCTCTTTGCCGCAAGCAGAACCGTTTCGTAGAGATCGTAGGCGTCAATGTCTCCCACACACTCAAGACCCGTTTGCAGGATCTCCTTGTATTGGTGCGTGCTGTCTGACACGCGGTAGACGTTCTCGTTATAGTACACCTTTTGCTTGACGCCGGGGGCGTCGGTCGTATTCTTGATAATGGAGAGGGTCACGTCCGGCTTGAGCGCCATCAGCTTTCCGTTGGTATCGTTGAAGGTAATAATGCGGTCACTCACCAAAAAGTCCTTGTTGCGGACGTAGAGCTCGTATTCCTCAAATTTGCTCATCTTGAAGGGAAGGTAGCCGTATGCGCGGTAAAGGGATCTTAACGCAAACACCGCTTTTTCTTCATTTTTTAATAGTTTCTCTTCCATGATTAGGTATCGCTCTCCTTTTTTGCAACTCTTGCAAGAACCGTTCGGTATCCGCCGGGACCGTATTCCAGGCAGCGTCTGACGCGGCTGATGGTGGCGGTGCTGCAGCCCGTTTCCTTGTTGATCTCCTGATAGTTCGCGCCCTCCGACAGCATTCTTGCCGTTTTCAGTCTTTGTGCGATGTCTTGGATCTCCTTGACGGTGCAGACGTCCTCAAAGAAATGATAGCATTCCTCCGTGTCTCGGAGGGAGAGAATCGCTTCAAACAACTCATCCACTTGGGGAGTGTGCAGAATGTCCATGTTGTACCTCTCTTTTTCCTTGCTTTGGCGGTTTTTACCGCTTTAATACTTTAGTGTGCTAAATTATAGCACAAAACAAATGCTTTGTCAACCCTTCATTTTGCTTTTATATAGAAATCTTTTTCAATTCCTGTATAATTTATCACAATATCGGCGCGAAACTGAATAAATAATGAATATTTTGAATGGATTCTAAAAATATCGCACAATTTTTTCTTAAAATAGACGACTTTTTGGTTGAAAGAGACGAAATTGAAAATAAAATTAAAAAATCTATTGCATAAATATTCATGTTGTGATATAATGGGAGACAATAAAAATGGGGTGATGTTTCCCATCCCACGAAAACGGAGAAATACGCGATGAAAAAGATATTTATTGATGGAAAAGCGGGAACCACAGGACTGCGGATTTATGATCGTTTGTCAAACAGACAGGATATTGAATTGATCACGCTAACCGAGGCGGAGCGAAAGGATACCGAGGCAAGACGCGCGGCGCTGAACGCCGCCGACGTAGCATTCCTTTGCCTGCCAGATGCGGCGGCAGTGGAGGCGGTTTCCTTGGTGGAAAATCCCGATACGGTCATCATTGATACCTCTACTGCGCACCGCACCTTGAGCGGATGGACCTACGGCTTCCCCGAGCTTTCCGAGGAGAGAGCGCAGGACGTACAAAAGGCGAAGCGTATCGCCGTTCCCGGTTGCCATGCGGGCGGATTTATCGCGTTGGTGTATCCTTTGATCGAGGCGGGGATCCTTTCCCACGATGCCTACCTGACCTGTCACTCCATTACAGGATACAGCGGAGGCGGCAAAAAGATGATCGCCGATTATGATGCCGAGGATCGTCCTGCGACCTACGATGCTCCCCGTCAGTATGGAATTTCGCAGCAGCATAAGCATCTGAAGGAAATGAAGGCGATCACGGGGCTGGCGCACGAGCCCATCTTCTGCCCCATCGTTTCGGATTTCTACAGTGGCATGGAGGTCACCGTCCCGCTCTTTGCCTCCCAGCTTGAGAAGGGTAAGACGGCAGAGGATATCAAGGCGGTCTACCGAGCAAAATACAACGGTCCCGTTGTCAGCTACGTTGAGAATGCCGATGAGAACGGATTCCTCGAGGCGGGCAAGCTTTTGGGGAAGGACAGTATGCAGGTGACCGTTTGCGGAAACGAGGACAGAATTTTGTTGGTTGCCATGTATGACAATCTCGGAAAGGGCGCATCGGGCGCCGCATTGGAATGTCTGAATCTGGTTCTCGGACAGGAAAAAGACTTTGGATTGGAGTGTTAAGAAAATGGAAAGCAATATTAAGATCATAGAAGGCGGCGTTTGTGCGGCAAAGGGCTTTACCGCCTCGGGAATCCATTGCGGGATTCGGAAAAATAAAACCAAGCGCGATCTGGCGCTCATCTACAGCCAGACCGAGGCGAATGCGGCGGCGGTTTACACCACCAATCTGGTAAAGGGTGCGCCCCTTGCCGTTACCAAGGCGCATATTGCGGACGGACACGCGCGTGCGGTGATCTGCAACAGCGGAAACGCCAACACCTGTAATGCAAACGGCGTGGAGATCGCCGAGAAGACCTGCGAGCTTTTGGCGGATGCGCTCAAGATCTCGGCAAGCGACGTCGTGGTGGCATCCACCGGCGTCATCGGACAGCCCTTGGATATTACGCCCATTCAAAACGGCATTCCTGCTCTGGTAGCGGCATTGGGAGATCACTCCGAGGCGGCGGCTGAGGGCATCATGACCACCGACACGAGGCGTAAGGAGATCGCCGTTAGCTTCACCGTTGGCGGAAAAGTGTGCAAAATTGGCGGTATCGCCAAGGGATCTGGCATGATCCATCCCAACATGGCGACCATGCTCGTGTTCATCACCACCGACTGCGCGATCAGCTCGCAGATGCTTCAAAAGGCTTTGTCCAGTGACATCGCGGATACCTTTAATATGGTCAGCGTGGACGGCGATACGTCTACCAACGATATGGTAACGGTTCTTGCCAACGGTATGGCAGGGAACGCGGAGATCACCTGTGACGGCGAGGATTTCAGATCCTTTATGAAGGCTCTGAACACCGTGACGGTATATCTTTGCCGTTGCATTGCGGGAGACGGAGAGGGCGCGACCAAGCTGCTGGAGTGCAGGGTTACGGGAGCGGCTGATCTGTCGGTTGCGAAGACGGTTGCAAAGAGCGTCATCTGCTCCTCTCTGACCAAGGCGGCAATGTTTGGCGCTGACGCCAACTGGGGACGCGTGCTCTGCGCGATCGGCTACAGCGGTGCCTGTGTGGACGTTGGCAAGATCGACGTTGCCTTCCGCTCCGCAAAGGGAACGGTCGAGGTCTGCAAGAACGGTGCGGGCGTGGAGTTTTCCGAAGAGATCGCAAAGGAGATCCTTCTGGAGCGCGAGATCGAGATTTTGGTAGAACTCAACGACGGAGACGTCGCATCCACCGCGTGGGGCTGCGATCTGACGTATGATTACGTCAAAATCAACGGAGATTACAGAACCTGATAAGGATTGTGAAAAGATTTGGAGTACAACATGGAAATTAACAACGCGCAACGGGCGCAGGTGCTGGTAAACGCCCTGCCTTATATTCAGGACTATACGGGAAAGGTCGTCGTAGTCAAATACGGCGGCAACGCGATGATCAACGAGGAGCTCAAGGATTCCGTGATGCGGGACATCGTCCTGCTCTCCTTGATCGGCGTCAAGGTTGTTTTGGTACACGGGGGTGGCCCCGAGATCACCGATATGCTGACCAGAGTCGGCAAGGAAAGCAAGTTTTTGGACGGGCTTCGCGTGACCGACAAGGAAACCGTTGAGATCGTGCAGATGGTGCTGGCGGGCAAGATCAACAAGAGCCTCGTCAATCTGATTCAGAACAAGGGCGGCCGTGCGATCGGTCTTTCGGGTCTGGACGGACACATGATCGAGGCAGAGATCAAGGATGAGAAGTGGGGCTACGTGGGCGAGATCACCTCGGTGAACGTCACCCCCATTCATGACGTTCTTGAGAAGGGTTATATTCCCGTGGTATCTACCATCGGATGTGACAATGAAGGAAACGTGTATAACATCAACGCAGATACCGCCGCCGCAAGAATTGCGGGTGAGCTTGGCGCGGAGGCGCTGATCTCCATGACCGATATCAGCGGCATTCTGCGCGACAGAAACGATCCCGACACCCTGATCCCCGTGATCAAGGTCAGCGAGGCACCGAGCCTTGTAGATGACGGCATCATCAACGGCGGCATGATACCCAAGGTGGAGTGCTGCATCAACGCCATTCGTTGGGGCGTGCATAAGGTGTTTATCATTGACGGACGCGTTCCGCACGCGATTCTGATCGAGACGCTCACCAACGAGGGTATCGGAACCATGTTTATTAACGAATAAGAGGAAACCATGAACATTCAGCAGAAGGATCAACTCTACGTTGCCAATACCTACGCTCGCTTTCCCGTGGTCATCACGAGTGGAAAGGGATCCTTGGTATGGGACGAGAACGGAAAGCAGTATATTGATCTGTCGGGCGGCATTGCCGTCAACACCTTTGGCATGGCGGACGAGGAGTGGATTGCGGCTGTAACGGCGCAGCTTGGCGCTCTTCAGCACACCTCGAATCTCTATTACACGAGCCCCTGCGCGGATCTGGCAGAAAAGCTTTGTCAGCGGACGGGTATGAAAAAGGTGTTTTTTGCAAATTCGGGAGCAGAGGCGAATGAATGTGCCATCAAGGTGGCGAGAAAATACGCCGCAGAAAAGCACGGCGCGGAATATTACACCATTGTCACGCTCAAGAACAGCTTCCACGGCAGAACGATCACCACGCTTGCCGCAACGGGACAGGACGTGTTCCATCAGGATTTCACCCCCTTGACACAGGGCTTCGTTCACGCGACGGCAAATGATTTTGCGGACGTGGAGCGGTGTGTCAGAGAAAACAAGTGCGCGGCGATCATGATGGAGGTCGTGCAGGGCGAGGGCGGCGTGACCGCACTGGATCGGTCGTTTGTCCAATCCGTATATGCGCTTTGCCAAAAGGAGGATCTGCTTCTCATTTGTGACGAGGTACAGATCGGAAACGGCAGAAGCGGAATGCTTTACGGATACATGAATTACGGCATCCAACCCGACGTGGTGTCCACCGCGAAGGGACTCGCGGGAGGTCTCCCCTTGGGCGCAACGCTGATCGGAGAAAAGGCGCAGGACGTGCTGGGAATCAGCTCTCACGGCTCTACCTTTGGCGGAAATCCCGTTTGCTGCGCGGGCGCTTTGAACGTACTCTGCCGCCTCGACGACGCGATGCTCGCGGGAGTAAAAG
>JAZSBE010000064.1:0-10087 GCA_045602215.1 Eubacteriales bacterium
GTGTGGGGCTAGCCCCACGGTCTTAACCCCCCCTTGACATTTGGGTGATTTTATGTTATACTTGCAACACAGGTATGTTTTTTAGCGGAAGGAGAGGTTCATTTTGCATCTCTCGGTACGCGCACCGTGGATCTCGATAAGGTAGTCGAGATAGAGCTCGCCCGAGGTGAGAATGTTGTTTTCTACCTTGAGGGTATGAATGCACACCTCGAAGGAGGAAAAGGGCGTGTTGTAGACGCAGATGTGGCGGCGTCCCTCCTCAAAGATCAGGGCGGTGCTGACCGCGCCTCCGCGGAGCATAGACACCAGCCCGGGGCAATCGAGGTCAAAGCCGATCTTGGTCACAGACCCCTCCATGCCGGTCAGCTCGCTTTCGTGATAGACGAGCTCCGCACGGCGAGAGGTCTTGACCAGCCGTCCCTCCATCATCATCTGGGCGCTCTGGGGCGCATCCTCGTCGTCCTCGTCCAATTCGGTGGCGGCACTCTCCGCCTCCTCCAGCATCTCTTCGTCAAGCTCTTCAAGCTCTTCCTCGTCCTCGTTGGCGGGAAAAAGCGGTACGTTGAGCCCGTAACGAAGCGTTTCAATGGTAATCATCACGTCTTTTTTGCTCAGCATTTCTTCCCCTCCTCGGCGCGGCGGCGCAGCAGCTCCCATACGCGCAGGGCGGCCGCCTGCGTCTTGACGTCGGGGATCTTCCCTGCCATGACGTCGTCCACGAGGTCGGACAGAGGAATGCGGACGGTGGAAAGAAATTCGTCCTCGTCAAAATCGGTCTCCCCTTCGGTCAGATCCTCGGCGAGATACATATCGATCTTCTCGTCCAGAATCGCGGGGGAGGTGTAGATCGTTCCAAGGTGGGTAAGCCTGCCGCAACGGCAGCCCGTCTCCTCGCGCAATTCGCGCAGAGCCGCCTCGGCGTGATCCTCCTCGCGGCTGTCCAGCTTGCCCGCAGGGATCTCGGTCAGGATCTCCCCGTGTGGATAACGGTACTGGCGCACGCACGCCACCGTTCCGTCGGCAAACAGGGGAAGCACGCAGACCGCGCCGATGTGCCGCGCGTACTCACGCGTCGCGATCGCCCCGTTGGGCAGCTCCACGTGGTCGAGGTAGAGGTGCATCACCTTGCCGTCAAAAATCAATTCAGAGGACTTGCAGGTCTCTTTCATTCGTTTCAGTTCATCATTCATACTCAAACACTCCCTTCGCATCCCTCTTATTTTACCACAAAAAGCGATCCCTGTAAAGGGGATTGCAGGATTTTTTTCATTCTATTGTAAGGAGAACCCTATGAACCACTGCCGTGAAGAAGAAAGCCGCACCGCCATTCTCTTGGGGTGCGAGGCTCTGGAAAAGCTGCACAACGCCCACGTGGCGGTCTTTGGCGTCGGAGGCGTGGGCGGTCACGTCTGCGAGGCGCTGGCGCGCGCCGGCGTGGGGGCGTTGACCCTCGTTGACCGAGACACCGTCTCCCTCTCCAACATCAACCGTCAGGTCATCGCTCTGCATTCCACCGTCGGACGCCCGAAGGTGGAGGTCATGCGGGAGCGCATCCTTGACATCAACCCCGACTGCCGCGTGACGGCGATTGAGGCGTTTTACCTGCCTGACACGGCGGACGAGATCCCGCTGGACGGCTTTGACTACATCGTGGACGCGGTGGACACCGTTGCCGCCAAGATCGAGCTGGCGGTGCGCGGCGCCGCACTTGGAATCCCCGTGATCTCGGCGATGGGCGCGGGAAACAAGCTCTCGGCGGGCGGATTTGAGGCGACCGATCTTTTCGTCACCTCGGGCTGTCCCTTGGCACGCGTGATGCGACGCGAGCTCAAGGAGCGCGGCGTAACGCGGCTTCGCGTGGTCTACTCCCCCGAGCCTGCCACGCCCCCGCATCCAAACGCGCCCAAGCTCTCCCAGACGGGATCGCGGATGCCCACCGGCTCCCTCCCCTTTGTCCCCGGCGTGGCGGGACTGCTGCTTGCGGGAGAAGTCATCCGCGACCTTTGTCGGGAGTAACCTTTCTCTGAAATAAAAAAAGCGCCAAAAAAGGGACTGTCCCCGACAGTCCCTTTTTTGTGACCGTAATGAAGAATCAGTACAACAGATCCAGAATAGATCTGCGAACTCTTGCTCTCTCCTTCTCCTTGACCGCGCTGCTCACAGCGATGGAAACCGCCGCGGTAGCCGCTACAGCGAGAATGACGGGAGCGTTCTTCTTTACAGCTTTTACGATTTTTTCTTTTTTCTCGGGAGTTAATTGCAGAATGCCCTTTGAAGCTGCCTCATCTGCATCGCCGGTTACCACCTCGGCAGTCTCATCGACTGCGTCGTAAGCGGCGTCTGCAGCATCGGCACAGGTCTCAAGCACTTCATCTACTGCGTCTTCAACCACTTCACTTACCTCAAAACCGTCCTCTGCCCGAGCGGCTGCATTGCTCATCGCACGCAATACGAGTGCAACTGCAACAAATGCCACTGCCAAAACAGCGATGATGTACAGACTAACCGGATTATAAACACCGGCAACACCGGCAACCTGGAGCAACAGATATACAATTGCCGCCATCATGCAGGCGAATACGCCGGAAATTCCAATCAATCTGGAAAGCACCAGCAGACGATTTGACTTTTCGTTTCTCATGGTTAAAACCTCAATAGTTTCTTGAATTACTTCTTGCGAGCGTTCTTAATCTTCTTGCCTGCCTTGTTCAGAGCAACAAAGCCAAGGGTAGCAGCGATAGCGATGAAGATGTTCTTGTTCTTGTTAGCGAAACCGGTAACAGTCTCCTTGCTGGTGAGGTACTTAACGGTACCGATGCCCTTGTCTACCTTTGCGCCAAAGGTGTTCTTCTTGTTCTTCTTGTTCTTCTTTGCCATGACTAAAATCCTCCGTTAAAATATATTTTTGTTTTTTGGGTTTCTAAGTAAATAGGTCTCAATACGGGTAATATCGGGACATCTGCATCTCTTCCATGCGTTTTTTTGCCTGCGACTTCTTGATGATGCCGACAGCGGCACAAGCAACTGCAACAGCTGCAACGACAGGAATGAGCTTTTTCGCGGTCTGTGCGACTTGTTCCTGCATTTCGGGACTGATATTGAACAACCCCTTGCCGGAATTTGCAAGACGTGCTTCCTCAATCGCTTTCTTCACGCGCTTGCGGTAGATTGCCTTGCCAACGCTCTTGCAAATAAACGAAACCACAATCAGTGCAGCGGAAACCGCGGAAACGATGATGAACCTCGTCATCGTCACTTCAAACGCATGTCCCAGCACCTTGAGGTTTACGGCTTCGCTGAGCGAATGACCCCCCATAGTCCGCCAAACTGCATATCCGACAGCCGCGAGTGCCGCTAAGACACCGACGAAGCCCGTCAAAAATGCAAGTACAGACCAAAGGACTGTTTTCTTGACTTTCATCCTTTTCCCCCCTAAGAAAATATCGTATTATAATAATACCACGATTTTCTCGCTTTGTCAATAGGGATTTTTGTTTTTTTCGCAAAAAATTCTCTTTTTTCCAAAGCGTGTCGCGGGGTGGTGAATTTTACAGCTGGAGCGCGAACAAAACGTGCTCCATCGCCTCCAATTTTTTGAGCTTTTTGGAGACCGAAACCTTTCTTGGAAGGCGGATCAACGCCTCCACGCCAACGTTCCCAGCCGTGCCGCTTCTGGGGGGGGTGACCTGAATCTCCACCGCGCCCACCATCTCGGTAATGGAATCAATGACGTAGTTGACCGAGGACACGCCGTCAATCTCAAGATAAACGAACACCCTCTGGCGTTTTCTGGTCATGAGGATCTCCAGCTTGGACACCAAAGTGAAGATCACCGTTGCCAAAATCGCCGTGATGAAGGCGCCCTCGTAGAATCCTGCGCCCGACGCCAGACCGATCACCGCCGTGACCCAAAGACCTGCCGCGGTGGTAAGTCCCGTGATCTGGGAATTTTCCTTTTTGAGCAGAATGGTACCCGCTCCGAGAAAACCGATTCCGCTGATGACCTGCGCGCCCACACGCATGGGGTCTGCCCACGTAATGCCCAACACGTCGACGTTAAATACGCCGATCAGGGTGGTCAGCGCAGCGCCCAGCGCCACCATCATGTGAGTACGGAGTCCTGCCGCGCGTCCGTGCACCTCACGCTCGACGCCCACCATTCCGCCGCAGACCGCCGCGATCAGAAGTCTGAGGATCGCGGTCAAATAGGTCAGCTCACCAAGCCACGGAAACTGCTCAATCAACATCATAAAAAAGCCCTCCAAAAACGAAAACGAAGGGCAACAGGGTGCCCCACGCGGTATTTCGTATTCACTTCCTATATTTTATCAAACATTTGTGCGATTGTCAAGACCTTTTTCGTGGTTTTGTAAAAAATCGCGAATCTTTTTCAATTTCTGTCATATAGAATTGACAAAAAACGTACGGTATGGTAAAATGTATGATAAAAGGAAAGGAAGGTGCTTACCATGCCGTTTATCGACACACAAACCAACGTCCGCATCACCCCCGAAAAGGAGGCAATCCTGAAGGCGCGCCTTGGGGAGGCGATCACAGAGTTTCCCGGAAAGAGCGAGTTCTGGCTGATGCTCCGATTCACCGACAACTGCAGAATGTGGTTCCGCGGCCACGAGAAATTCCCCGTTGCCATGGTGGAGGTCAAGCTCTTTGGCGCGGCCGAAGCCGCCGCCTGCGACCGTATGACCGCCGCTGTCTGCGCCTTGTTTGAGGAGGAGCTGGGGATCAACCCCGAGCACGTCTACGTCAATTACACCTTCTCGGACACCTGGGGCTGGAACGGAAGCAACCTTTGATGAGGTTGGCTTTCCCCGTCCGACGAAAAAAACCGCGTAACGGATCTCCGTTACGCGGTTTTTTATCCTCAAAAGCGGATTCTTCTCTTTTCTTCCACAAGCGTGCGGTACGCCATTGCGCCAATTCCCATACCGACGATTCCCGTCGCCATCATGGTAGACTGATCTGCCGCGGCGTAAACTCTTTGCACCTTTGCCTGCCGTCTTGCCTTGGGCGCCTTGGTCTTGACGTAGAACACGCGGCGCTTTCTGGGCTTGTAATAGTTCTCGCGACGCTTCTGACGAATGAGCGCACGGTAGTATCTGTCCTCGCGCTTCTCTGCGCGTCTGAGCGCGCGTCTCTCCGCACGGCCGTTCGCGCGTACGGTATCATAGAAGGCATTGCGGCGACGGCGACCTGACTTCATCACCGCACCGATGATGAAAAGCAGAACGATCACGCCAAGGGCAATGCCGCCGTACAGCAACCATTTATCCTTGTCGAGTCCCTCGAAAAAGCCCTTTGCCTTTCCTGCGAGCTCCTTGACCTTATCAATTGCGCCTTTTGCGCCATCAATCGCTTTCGTAACCTCTCCCACGTTTTTCACCTCAAAAAAAGATATGTACTATCATTATACAGCCTTCGCCCGTTTTTGTCAAGACCCATTTGCGATTTTTGGGACAAAAGAAACGCGTCCGCCATTTGGGCGGACGCGTTTCTTTCGTTTGTTCGGCTGAAAAATCAAGCCTTCTTATATTCTACAAGACCGATCTTGACGTAATCCTCGCCCTTCTCGAAGGCAACGGTAGTCTCGATCAGATCACCATCCTCGCTTGCAAATGCAAGGGTGATCTCCAGTTCGCCGTCTTCGTTCTCGGCGATGGTGTATCTGCCCTCATCCTCGGTGGTCTTGGTAACGCCGAGAACGGTCATCTTTTCGGTGCGGGTCACCTTACCGAACAGGCCGAAGGTATAGGTCTGCTCTACGCTCTGACCGAGCACCTCAACCTTTGCGGTGTAGGAACCGATCACGATCTTGGAACAGGAAGCCAAAGAAAGGCACAGGGTCACGACGACCAGTACAAGAGACAGGCTTCTTACAAGTTTTTTCATCATGAAATTCTCCTTTTGTCATATGTTTTCCCGTCGGCGTCCGCCTTCGGGTTACCTTTATTATAGCATTTTTTTGCCATTTTGTCAAGGGCGCGGTGGATTTTCGGCGTTTTTCACAAGGGGTTCGGCGTCAGCTTTTCCTTGACCGACTGCACGCCCTCCCCCTCAAAATCGGGGGTATAGGACGCGCTCGACGCCTGCCGTCCTTGAAAATATCCCGCAAAGCCGAGCTGCTCCACCCGCTCCGCTACCCGTCCGTATTCAAAGGACGTCACGCGGCGGCGCAGGTTTTTGGGCGCGTCCGCAGGCGCAAAATCGGGGGTGTACTGATTCATCAGGGACAGAAGAAAGGCGTCCTTGCCAAACCGCTCGGCAAGCGCGTCGAGCAGATCCTCCGAATCCTGTCGGCAGCCGGGCAGAACCAGATGCCGCACCAGCACGCCGCGTCGGAGAATGCCGTCCTCGTCCAGTTGCGGCTTTCCCGTCTGGCGGAGCATTTCGGCGATGGCTTGGGTCGCCACCGAAAAATAATCGGGCGCGTCTGAATAAAGGGCGGACAATTCGGGCGAAAAATACTTACAGTCGGGCAGGTAGACGTCCACCAGCCCCTCCAGTCGGTGTAGAGTCTCTACCGTCTCGTATCCTCCGCAATTATACACCACGGGGATGGATAATTGGGACCTCACGCGCGAAAGGACGTGCGCGATCTGCTCGGCGTAGGGCGTTGGGGTGACGAGGTTAAGGGTCTCTGCCCCTGCCTCCTGCAATCGGAGCATGACGTTCGCCAGCTCCTCCTCGGAAACCGCCACGCCGTGCGTGTCGCACCTGCTGATGTTGCGGTTCTGGCAATAGACGCACCGCAAATTGCACCCCACGAAAAAGAGCGCGCCCGATCCCCTCTCACCGCTGATGCAGGGCTCTTCCCAGAGGTGCAGAGAGGCTCTGGCAAGCCGAATACTCGCGTCTGCTCCGCAATAGCCGACGCGCGTCTTACGGTCGGCGCCGCATTTTCGGGGACATTGTATGCAAATTTCCTTCATTGGTCACGCTCCTTTCTTCCTTTTTTCTTTATTATACTCCCCCTCTCCCCTTTTTGCAAGAGGGGATGCGCGTTTTCGCGCAAAAATCCAATCTACGTGCGAGGTTTTTCTATGGATCTTCAAGCATTTCTCGACAAGCTCCTCTCCGGAGCGACCGATCTTGCCTTCCGTCTGGTGGTGGCGCTTGCCATTCTGATCGTTGGGCGGATCTTCATCAAATTTCTCATGCGTATGCTCAAAAAGAGCCGCGGGATCGGCCGTCTCGACCCTGCGGTGGAGCGTTTTCTCCTGCAGGCTCTGCGACTTTCCTTCAACGTGGTGCTCGCGCTCTCGGTGATCGCGATCCTTGGCGTTCCCATGACATCCGCCCTCGCGCTCCTTGCCTCTGCGGGGGTTGCGATCGGACTTGCGCTTCAGGGTGCGCTCGGGAATCTCGCGGGCGGGATCATGATCCTCATCTTTCACCCCTTTCATCTGGACGATTTCATTGAGATCGATGCGCACGCGGGAACCGTGACCGACATCGGCTTCTTCTACACCACCCTCCGCGCCACCGACAACCGCGTGATCACCATTCCGAACGGCACCGTTATGGCGGAGGAGATCGTGAACTTTTCCGCCGCCCCCACCCGCCGCGTGGACATGGTGTTCAACGTCCCCTACGGCGCAGACCCCGCTCGCGTGCGCGAGATCCTTCTCTCCATCGCGCGCGATCATCCGCTCGTGCTCTCCGATCCCGCCGTCTTTTGCCGTCTGACCGAGCAGGGGGAGGACGGTCTGCGCTTTACCTTGCGCGCGTGGGTGGAAGAAGGAAACTACTGGTCGGTTAAATTCGATCTCCTCGAAGCCGCCCACGCCCGTCTCTCCGACATCGGCCTCTCCCCTCCCTACCGTCAGATGGACGTGCATTTGGATAGGTCGTTGGGGGAAAGACCTTGGGAGGGGGAAAGACCTTGGGAAGGGGGAACTTCTTGAAAGAAGTTCCCCCTTCCCAAACCCATCCCTCGGGGGAACTTTCCACAGACTCCCATTCCGCGAAGGAACGGGAGTCTGTGGAAATTCTTTTTATGGTGATGGGTGTGATTGTTACGCTTTGCGTAAATGATGTTGCTTCGCGAATGATGCGCCTGCGGCGCGTGACGGAATTTCAAATTCACGTTGTAGGGGAGGCGTTTCGCCTCCCGCGTATGAAGCATAAGATTCGATTCTTTTTCGGGAGGGGAGACCCCTCCCCTACGGTGTGATATTCACCTGCGGCGGGTGGCAAATGTTCAAATTCACCTTGTAGGGGCGACCGATGGTCGCCCCTACAAATAGATTTATTATTTCCCACACACAAAACAAAGGAGGGCGCACGATGTTCGCACGCCCTCGATTGGGTAGGTGATTCTTTTTCGTCGGAAAGTTTTGGGGGTTCTTATAAGTGGGTGCGGGGCCAGCCCCACGACCTTACTCTCCTCGTTTCCGAAACACAAGGAGCTTGCTGATGACGTAATTGAGGACGATGACGGCGGCAGCGACGAGGATACGGAAGAGGTACTTGTTGCCACCGAGGATCGTAACGAAGAGCAGCATCGCGCCCTCCTGCAAGAGCAGGGTCAGCACGCGTCCTCCCGCAAAGGTGAGAAGCTCGCGCGTGATGGGGAGAAATCCCGTTTTTTTGCTCTCGAACACCCAGATGCGGTTGGTGACGAAGGCAAAGGTCACGGCAGCCGCCCAAGCAAGGGTGTCAACCGCGTGAAGCGCGACGGGCGGGAGATCTGCGGCGTCCAGCCAAAAGCGGTAGAGCAGGAAGGACACCGAAAAATCCACCAGCGTGGTCAGCACGCCAAAGACCAGGTAAAGGATCTGCTCCCGATAGGTCCTCAAAATCCTCTTGATGCGATCCAGCATATCAGCCTTCGATCTTGTAGGTGGTGCCCTCGCGCGTGTCGATGAGGGTCACGCCCATCTCGGTCAGCTCGGCGCGGATGCGGTCTGCCTCGGCAAAGTTCTTTTCCTTCTTTGCCGCGCGGCGAGCCTCGATCATCGCCTCGATCTTTGCAACCAGATCCGAGTCAGCCAGAGGAGTTTCCTCTTTTTCTGCAAGCGTTCCTGCGTTTACGATGAGATTCAGGCAGAGCACCTCGTCAAAGTCACGGATGAGCGCGAGCTTGGTCGCGTCGGTGGTCTTTGCTTTAAGCACGTCGTAAAGCGCGGTCACGGCAAGAGAGGTGTTCAGATCGTTGTCCAGAGCCTTGACGAATCCTGCCTTCATCTCGTCATAAGCCGCAGTATCCACGTCACCGCCGTCCTTGAGAGCGGCGATGCGTCCGAGGAGCTTCTGGTACGCGACCTTGGCGTTGTCCAGATTCTCGTAGGAGAAGACGAGCGACTTGCGGTAGTGAGACTGCAGGCAGAAGAAGCGGTAGACCATAGGATCGTAACCCTTGGATTCGAGCAGACTCACGGTGAGAAATTCGCCCGAGGACTTGCTCATTTTGCCCGCGTTGGTGTTCAGATGCAGCACGTGGAACCAGTAATTGCACCACTTGTGACCGAGATAAGCCTCGGACTGCGCGATCTCGTTGGTGTGGTGGGGGAACGCATTGTCAATGCCTCCGCAGTGAATGTCGAGGTACTCCCCGAGGTTCTTCATGCTGATGCAGGAGCACTCGATGTGCCAGCCGGGATAACCCAGTCCCCAAGGGCTTTCCCACTTGAGCTCCTGATCGTCAAACTTGGATTTGGTGAACCAGAGAACGAAATCCGCCTTGTTGCGCTTGTTTCCGTCCTCCTCCACGCCCTCGCGCACGCCGACGGCGAGATCCTCCTCCTCAAAATTGTGGAAGACGTAGTACTGGTCGAGCCTCGAGGTATCAAAATAGATGTTTCCGCCCGCCTCGTAGGCATAGCCCTTCTCCATGAGAGAGGAGATGACCTTGATGAACTCGTCGATGCAACCCGTTGCGGGCTGAACGATCTCGGGACGGCGAATGTTGAGCTTGCGGCAGTCCTCAAAGAAGCAGTCGGTGTAGTACTTCGCGATCTCCATAACCGTCTTCTTCTCGCGCTTCGCGCCCTTGAGCATCTTGTCCTCGCCGCTGTCGGCGTCAGAGGTCAGATGTCCGACGTCGGTGATGTTCATCACGCGGGTGACG
>JAZSBE010000065.1:0-20880 GCA_045602215.1 Eubacteriales bacterium
AAGGTGACAACCCCTTGGCTCACAGAACGACATGGCTACGATCCGACTTGGCCGAGGCAAAAGCCAAGGCAGAAGCCGAGACCGAAGAAGTCCTCTCTCCCGAGGCAATGAAGAAGGAGAAGAAGTCCTTCTGGGGGAGAGTGAAGGCAGGGCTTACCAAGACCAAGAGTGCGTTGTTTGGGCAGATCGATGAGATGCTCAAGGCGTTCGTGAAGGTGGACGAGGATCTTTTGGAGGAGTTGGAGGAGCTCTTGATCTGCGCCGATATCGGCGTCAATGCGACCGAGACCATCATTGATGAGCTCAGAGAGCAGATCAAGGACGGCAGACTCAAGGAAAAGGAGCAGGTTATGACCGCCCTGCAGGGCATTCTGGAGGGCATGATCGGCGCGGGCGAGCCGCTGAAATTGGATACCGTTCCGTCGGTAATCTTAGTCATTGGCGTCAACGGCGTTGGAAAAACCACCTCTATCGGTAAGATCTCCAATCAACTGCGTCTGCAGGGGAAGAAGGTCGTGGTTGCGGCGGCGGATACCTTTCGCGCGGCGGCGATCGATCAGCTTGCCGTTTGGTGCGAGAGAGCCAAGGTGGAGCTGGTTCGTCAAAGCGAGGGCAGTGACCCTGCGGCGGTGGTGTTTGACGCCTGCCACGTTGCCAAAAAGAAGAACGCAGACGTCCTCATCATTGACACGGCGGGAAGATTGCATAACAAGACCAATCTGATGAACGAGCTTGCAAAGATCAACCGTATCATCGACCGCGAGCTGCCCGACGTATCGCGAGAGAATCTTCTCGTTCTGGATGCGACTACGGGTCAGAATGCCATCATTCAGGCAAAGGAATTCAAGAACGCGGCTGCGCTGACGGGCTTGATCCTGAATAAGCTGGACGGAACCGCCAAGGGCGGAATCGTGCTTTCCATTCGTCAGGAGCTGAATATTCCCGTGAAGTTCATCGGTGTTGGAGAAAAGATCGACGATATGCAGGAGTTCGATCACGCCGAATTTGTCAAGGCGTTGTTTGAAAATTGAGGAGCATGGATATGAAATTGGTATTGGCATCCCGCAATCAGAAAAAGATCGGGGAGCTTCGTACGATGCTGCAGGAGCATTTTCCGGACGTGGAGGTTCTCTCTCTGGACGACATCGGATATGATGGTGACATCGAGGAGAACGGAACGACCTTCGAGGAGAATGCGCTGACCAAGGCAAGAGTTGCCGCGTCGAGCGGTTATATCGGGATCGCGGACGATTCGGGAATCACGATCGACGCACTCAACGGCGAGCCGGGCGTGTATTCCGCGCGCTTTGCGGCGATGTACAACTATGCGGGCGGTCACGATGACGAGGCGAACAATCAGCTCCTTCTGGAGCTCCTCAAGGATACCCCCGACGAGAAACGGGGAGGGGCATACGTTTGCGCGGTTGCCTGCGTGATGCCCGACGGTAGCAGCTTTACCGTGCGCGGCGAGGTTCGCGGACGAATTCTGCGTGAATACCACGGAACGGGTGGATTCGGCTACGATCCGCTCTTCTATTACGAGCCCTTCGGCAAGACCTTTGCAGAGGTTTCAGCCGAGGAAAAGCATAGCGTCTCCCACCGCGGAGAGGCGATGAAAAAATTTGCCGAGAAGTTGAAAAGTTTACTGTAAAAATGAGAAAATTCAGCGATTATCTGTTTGCCCCGGGCGTATGCCCCTTGTCGATTGCGGCAGGAATTCTGATCGGGTTGCTCACGTCCCTGTTCACAGACTGGGTTATGGGAGGATTCGTTGGCGCTTCGGCGGTTCTGATCCTGTCGTTTGCCATTCCCGTGATCGTCTTTTTGCAGGACGTGCCCTATAACCGCATCAAAAAGCAGCTTTCGGGTCCCTTCATTTTTGACGAGCGCGTGCGCTTCGATGCGCGTGGCACAAACGTGTCGGGATACTTTATCCTGACCGAGGAAAGAATGATCTTCCTTGCTCTGGAGAAGGGAAAGCACCGACTGGAGCTGTCAAGGGCAGACGTTTGCAGGATCTCAAAGGATGAGAACTTCTGCATCAATATTTATTTGAACGAGCGGGAATTTGTCCGCGTGCAGACTCCCGTCGTCGAGGAAATGCTCCGCGTCCTTGTGGAAAAGGGCTGGGGCTAAAACGAGAATAGAAAGAGGAATTTTATGATTTCATCAAAGCAAAGAGCGTACCTGCGCGGACTTGCAAACGATCTCCCTGCGATCATGCAGATCGGAAAGGGCGGGCTGACCGATAATCTGGTCAAGACCTGCTCCGATGCGCTGGAGGCAAGGGAGCTGATCAAGCTTCACATTCTGGAAAATAGCGGCATGACGCCGAGGGAAAGCGCAGACGCGCTGGCTGAGGCGCTCGACGCCGACGTGGTTGCCGTAACGGGCAAGAAGGTCGTCTTTTACAGACGCTCCTCCAAAAAGCCCGTGATCGAGCTGCCATGATGCGGATCGGCGTTTTCGGAGGCACCTTTTCGCCCCCTCACAACGGACACCTGCAGGCAGCAAAGGCGTTCATGGAGCAGATGTGGCTGGATATCCTTTACGTGATTCCCACCGCGCTCCCGCCCCACAAGGAGATGGATACGTTCGTCTCTGCCGCGCACCGTCTGGAGATGTGCCGTTTGGCGTTTTCCGACATGGACGGTGTCGTTGTGAGCGATATGGAGATCCAACGTGGTGGCAGGAGCTACACGGTGGACACGCTTCGCGAGCTTGCAGGGGAGGACCGCAGGATCTTTCTGCTTTGCGGCACCGATATGATGCTCACTCTTGATCAGTGGCGCGAGCCGGAGGAGATCTTCCGTCTTTCCTATCCCGTCTATATCCGCAGAGACACCGATTCGTCTCTGGATGAATTGATCGTGAAGAAAATTGCGGAATACAATGAAAAATACGGGAAGGTGGTGCGTCGCATCGTGACAGATCCCATCGAGATGTCCTCGAGCGAGGTGCGCGCTTGTCTGTTGGGCGGGGAAAACGTGAACCGTATGCTGCCACCGTCGGTTGAAAAATACATTTCCGACAATCATTTGTACGTTTGAAGGCGCGGAGGTTGAGGCATAATGATAGAGATTACCGAAAAGATGCTGGACGGACTGCGCGAAAAGGTTATGGAGAGTATGTCTCCAAAGAGGTTCGTACATACGGTTGCCGTTGAAGAGATGGTCGTGCGTCTTGCGGCGTTGTACTGTCCCGATCAAACGCTTTCCTTGCGCGCGGCGGCGCTTTTGCACGACGTGACCAAGGAAAAGAAAACGGCGGAGCAGGTGGAGCTGTGTCGGGAACTGGGACTTGCGGTGTCAGAGGAGGAACTCCTTTCGCCCAAGACCTTTCACGCCAAGACTGCGGCTGCACTGATTCCGAGAGCCTATGCGGAATTTGCCCATCCCACCGTTTTGGACGCCGTTCGCTGGCACACCACGGGACGCGCAGAAATGAGCATCCCCGAAAAGCTGTTGTATTTGGCAGACTATATTGACGAGTCCCGCACGTTTGAGAATTGCGTGCGCCTGCGCCGATTCTTCTGGGACGCGCATCCCGAGGATATGGGGGAAAAGGATCGCTTGACGCATTTGCGCGAGACGTTGCTCCTCTCCTATCGGTTTACCGTCGAGGATCTGATCGGGGAAGGGCTTCCCGTCGCGCTCGACACAATCGAGGCGCGGAACCGACTCCTTTTGGAGAAGGCGAGAGAGGCGTAAATCGTCACTCGGTACATCGTTTAAGAAAAATTGAGGTGCCGAGATGTCCAAAATTCTGATCTGCCTTCTGGCAGTTGCGATCTGCCTGTGTAGCGGTTGCTTAAACCCCGCCAAAAAACAAATGCGTATCACGCCCGTTGCGGCAGATCCAACCGCAGACGAGCCCGTCGTGCGGGTTCTGATTCTCGGAAAGGATCGCGCCGCGGGACTGACCGACAGTATCCTCATCGTGACGCTCCGAACGAAAAGCAGACGGATGAGCGTGTTGCAGATCCCGCGGGACACCTATGCGGAATACACCGACCGAGATTACAAAAAGCTGAACGGCGCGTATGCGGTGCTCGGACTTTCCGGCACGAAGCAGTTTCTCTCGGATGCGCTTGGCGTTCCGATCGATTATGCCGTGGCAGTCGATCTCGACTGCGTGTCGGAGCTGGTCGATGCGGTCGGCGGCGTAGAGGTTGAGGTCACGCGACCGATGCACTATCGCGATCCGTCGCAGGATCTGACCATTGAATTGGAGCCGGGTGTCCACCTTTTGGATGGCGCGCGAGCAGAGCATTTTCTGCGATTCCGATCGGGATACGTGAATGCGGATCTCGGAAGAATGGACGCGCAAAAGCGTTTTATCGCCGCTTTTGTGGAAAAATGCGGCGAGATCGAGGTCATTTCGCTCGGGTCGCTGATCTGGCGGGTCTTCCCCCATGCGGAGACCGACGCTCCGATCCACAAGGTCATCGAGCTTGCAAGGCTTCTGCCCCAATGCAACGCCGAGGATCTGCCTATGCTGACGGCGCCCGGAGAGGCGGTGCAGGGCGTGAGCGGTGCGTGGTATTACTGTCTGAACAGAGAAGGTATGATCGGCGCGATTCGGGAATATCTGATGCCCGCAGATTATACGGACGACCGTTTTGATCCTGCGCGCGTGTTTGACAGAGAGGAAAATCCCGATTTTCACAAGATCTATATTGCCCCGACGGGGGCTGAACCAACATTTTAATCTTTAATCTTGATTTCCCAGGAAAGGAAAAGAACATGGAAGAAACAATGAAACAAGCGCTTCCGTCCTTGAAGAACGCAGACCCCAAGGAGCTGGCGCACGCAGTATTCGACGTATTGGACGAAAAGAAGGCCGAGAATATTCAGGTGCTTTACGTCAGGGAACAAACGGCGATCACCGACTATTTCGTCATTTGCACGGGTCGGTCGAGCACGCACGTCAAGTCCCTTGGCGGTGAGGTTGAGTACAAGATCGGACTTCGCGAGGTCGATCCCGTTCACTATGAGGGACGCGACAATAACAACTGGATCGTTGTGGACTACGGGAACGTAATCGTCCATATCTTTAGCGGGGAATCGAGAGATTTTTATAAGCTGGAAAAGCTTTACGGAGATGCCGAGCAGGTGCATTTCCTGTCGATAGACGAAAAGGCTGAGGCAAAGGGAGAGTAAAGACATGAAGTACAATTTCAGAGAAGTCGAGCCGAAATGGCAAGAAAAGTGGGAGGCTGCCAAGGCGTTCCACGCAGAGGATCACAGCACAAAGCCCAAGTATTATACCTTGGTAGAGTTTCCGTATCCCAGCGGAGCAGGTATGCACGTGGGACACATCAAGGCGTACTCCGGACTTGAGGTGGTTTCCAGAAAGAGAAGAATGCAGGGATACAACGTCATGTTCCCGATCGGATTTGACGCGTACGGTCTGCCCACCGAGAACTATGCGATCAAGACGGGCATTCACCCCCGTGCAGTGACAGATAAGAACATTGAAAAGTTCACCTCGCAGCTCCGTCGCGTGGGATTTTCCTTCGACTGGGATCGCGTGGTGGATACCACCGAGGAGAACTACTATCGCTGGACGCAGTGGATCTTCCTCAAGATGTACGAGAACGGACTGGTGTTCCGTGATACCGCTCTGGTAAACTACTGCCCGAGCTGTAAGGTCGTGCTCTCCAACGAGGATTCTCAGGGGGGCAAATGCGACATCTGCAAGAGCGACATCGTTCAGAAGTCCAAGACGGTTTGGTATCTCCGCATCACCGAGTACGCGGACAAGCTCCTGCAGGGGCTGAACGAGGTGGATTATCTCCCCAACATCACCCAGCAGCAGGTCAACTGGATCGGCAAGTCCACGGGCGCGTTCGTGAACTTCTCCCTCAAAGAATTTGACGAGAAGCTTCGCATCTACACCACCCGTTGTGACACGCTGTTCGGCGTGACCTTTATGGTTATCGCGCCCGAGCATCCGATCATCGAGAAGTACAGAGATCAGATCAAGAACATTCACGCCCTGGACGCATACAAGGAAGAGTGCGCCAAGAAGACCGAGTTCGAGAGAACCCAGCTCGTCAAGGAAAAGACGGGAGTTTGCATCGACGGTCTGACCGCCATCAATCCCGTTTCGGGCAAGGAGATCCCGATCTACATCTCGGATTACGTGATGATGGGCTACGGTACGGGCGCGATCATGGCGGTTCCCGCACATGACGAGCGCGACTATGCCTTTGCAAAGAAGTTCGGCATTGATATCGTTGAGGTCATCAAGGGCGGAAACATTGAGGAGGCGGCTTATACCGGCGACGGCGAGATGATCAACTCGGATTTCCTCAACGGCTATACCAACAAGAAGGATTCCATCGAGCGGATGCTCCGTCATCTGGAGGAGCAGGGAATCGGCGAGATGGGCGTGCAGTACAAGATGAAGGACTGGGCGTTCAACCGTCAGAGATACTGGGGCGAGCCCATTCCGATCGTTCACTGCGAGCACTGCGGAATGGTTCCCGTACCCTATGACGAGCTTCCTCTCAAGCTTCCCAAGATCAACAATTTCGAGCCCGGTGAGGGTGGAGAGAGCCCCTTGGCAAAGATCGAGGAGTTCGTAAACTGCAAGTGCCCCAAGTGCGGTCAGCCTGCAAAGCGCGAGACCGATACCATGCCCCAGTGGGCAGGCTCCTCTTGGTACTTCCTGCGCTATATCGATCCCAAGAACGAAAATGCGCTGGCAGATCCCGAGAAGCTCAAGTATTGGATGCCCGTTGACTCGTACAACGGCGGTATGGAGCACGTCACCAGACACATGATCTATTCCCGTTTCTGGCACAAGTTCCTCTATGACATCGGCGTCGTTCCTTGCAACGAGCCTTATGCAAAGCGTACCGCGCAGGGACTCATTCTCGGTCCCGACGGAGAGAAGATGTCCAAGTCCAAGGGTAACGTTGTTGACCCCAACGACGTTGTCGACATCTACGGCGCAGACGTGCTCAGAACCTATGTTTTGTTCATGGGCGACTACGGAAGTGCAGCGCCTTGGAACGAAAGCTCCATGAAGGGCTGCAAGAGATTCCTCGAGCGTATTGCCGAGCTTTCCGAGATGGTTCGCGCAGACGGCGGCAATGCAAAGCTGGAATCTGCATTCCACAAGACCGTCAAGAAGGTTTCTCTCGACATCGAGGAGCTCAAGTTCAACACCGCGATCGCATCGATGATGGCGCTGCTCAACGAGATCTATGACGTGGGAAGCCTGACGCGGGATCAGTTCTCTATGCTCATTCGCATTCTCTGTCCCTTCGCGCCTCATCTGTCTGAGGAGCTTTGGGAGGGCATCGGCGGAGAGGGACTTTGCTCCTTGGCTGCTTGGCCCGAATGGGACGAGGCAAAGACGGTGGATCAGACCGTCGAGGTTGCCGTTCAGATCAACGGAAAGGTTCGCGCAACGCTGGAGCTTCCCGTGAACTGTCCCAAGGAGGAAGCGATTGCCATTGCAAAGGCAGACGAGAAGGTCGCGCCTTACGTTGAGGGCAAGACGGTCATCAAGGAGATCTGCGTTCCCAACAAGATCATCAATCTGGTTGTGAAATAATCAATGGACTATCAGGTCGTTGTTTTAACCGGAGACGAGGTGTTCGGTCGGATGCTGGAGCTGGAGTTTTCCAATCTGGAAATCTCCACAGCGCTCACCGACCGCCTCTCCTCGGACGATCAAGCAGAGATCGTGATTCTGGATCTGGACAGCGCGGCGGTTCCTCCGTCGGATCAATATCGGAAGATGATCGGCTTCAGCCGACGTCCCGCCATGACGACGCAGGTGGCAAGAAGCTGCTCGATGATCCTGCGCCGCCCCTTTCGGATGAGCCTGCTCCGCCGAGAGGTGCTCTCGGAGCTCGAGCAGAGGAATCCGCGTGAACGTCGGGACAGGGAAGTGACAAGCCCCGAAAAAAGGAAAATTCGCCTGAGCGAGGACAAGCGTCTGCTTTTGTGCGACGGAAAACAGATCGCCCTTACGGCCAAGGAAAACGCCTTGATGAAGTGCCTTTTGGAGCATCGCGGAGAGAGCGTTTCTCGCGAATTATTGGCAGAGAGACTCTCCTCACAGGACTCGAGCGAGGTCAACGTCTACGTCTGTTATTTGCGTCGGAAAACCGACGATCTCCCGCAGGGGCGTCTCATCCGTACCGTGAGAGGAAAAGGGTATCAGATCCGATAAAATCAAGATGAAAATAAAGGAAGAAGCGTCTTTTGCTTCTTCTTTTTTTGTTTTCTTTTAACAAAATAACATCAATGACTTATTGCGAATTGTACAAATGGGAAAACATTGTAAAAAAATTAACAAATTGAGCGAAAGATATTGAAAAAGGAAATCTTCTATGATATAATATACTCAGTATGCTATGACTAAAATTAGGAGGTTTATTGTGAACAAAGTATCAATTATCGGAAGTGGAAACGTAGGTGCAACCATCGCCTACACCCTGGCAGTAGCCGGAATCGCATCGGAGATCGTCCTGATCGACATCAACAAAGGAAAGGCGTTGGGCGAGGCGCTGGATATTCAGCAGGGAACTCCCTTCATGGGCAACTGCTCTGTTTATTCCGGCGATTACTGCGATGCAGTTGGATCCAATATCGTTGTCGTGACGTCCGGTATGGCAAGAAAGGCCGGTCAGTCCAGACTTGAGCTTGCACAGACCAACGTGGATATCACCAAGATGATCATCCCCAACATCACCAAGTACGCGCCCGATGCAACCTACATTATCGTCAGCAACCCCGTGGATATTCTGACCTATACCTTCAACAAGTATTCCGGAATCCCCGAGGAGCGCATCATCGGTTCGGGTACCATTCTCGATACTGCACGTCTGCGCGCAAGACTTTCCGAGTACTACAACATCAGCCAGAGCAACGTTCACGCTTACGTATTCGGTGAGCACGGCGATTCTTCCTTCGTTCCGTGGTCCATTGCAAACATTTCCAACGTTCCGATCGCTGACTGTAACGGAAACGTTCTCAAGCCCATTCACGTGGATTCCAATCTCGATCTGAACGAGGTTGAGACGTTCATGAAGAAATCTGGCGCGAGCGTGATCCAGCAGAAGGGCGCAACCTTCTATGCGGTTTCCGTTTCGGTTTGCCACATCATCAAGTGCCTGCTCAGCAGAATTGATACCACTATGACCATCTCCACCATGATGCACGGTGAGTACGGCATCGACGACGTATGCCTGAGCACCCTGAATCTGGTCGGACACGACGGTATCCGCAGCAAGATTCACGTGAATCTCAATGACGAGGAGATCGCAAAGCTCCGCCGCAGCGCAGATACGCTCAAGGAAGTTATCCGCAGCTTGAATATTTGATGAGGTGACGAAAATGGATTATCGTATTGAACATGACTCCATGGGCGAGATCAAGGTTCCCGCAGACCGTCTTTGGGCGGCTCAGACGCAGAGAAGCTGCGAGAACTTCAGAATCGGTGTTGGCATCGAGACCATGCCGCGTGAGATCACGCACGCATTCGGTATCCTGAAGAAGGCTGCCGCCCTTGCGAACAACACCCTCAAGAGCGAGAAGATGACCGAGGAAAAGCTGAATGCCATCACGGCGGCTTGCGACGAGGTGATCTCGGGCGAGCTCAACGATCATTTCCCTCTGGTCGTATGGCAGACCGGCTCGGGCACCCAGTCCAACATGAATGCAAACGAGGTGATCGCAAACCGCGCAAATCAGCTCGCAGGGAAGAAGCTGGTTCACCCCAATGACGATATCAACATGAGCCAGTCCTCCAACGATACCTTCCCCACGGCAATGCACATTTCGGCAGTGATCGCGATCGAGGATAAGCTGATCCCCGCGATCGAGACGCTGATCGCAACCTTCAAAAGACTGGAAGAGGAGAATCGCGGAATCGTAAAATCCGGCCGTACGCACCTTCAGGATGCAACTCCCATCGAGTTCAGCCAGGAGATCAGCGGTTGGAGATCCAGCCTTGAGAGAGACGTTGAGCTTCTCAAGCTGGCAGTCAAGCCCCTGTGCGAGCTTGCACTCGGCGGAACCGCTGTCGGAACCGGTCTGAACGCGCCTGCAGGATTTTCCGAGCTGGTTGCAGAGAAGGTTGCAGCCCTCACCGGCAAGCCCTTCGTGACCGCGCAGAACAAGTTCCATGCGCTCACCTCCAAGGATGAGTTCGTATTCGCGCACAGCGCGATCAAGGCAACCGCTTGCGATATGATGAAGATCGCAAACGATATTCGTTGGCTGGCGTCCGGTCCTCGCGACGGTCTGGGAGAGATCCGCATTCCCGAGAACGAGCCCGGCTCCTCCATTATGCCCGGCAAGGTCAACCCCACCCAGTGTGAGGCAGTGACCATGGTTGCAGTTCAGGTTATGGGTAACGATACCGCAGTGACCGTAGCGGCTTCTCAGGGTAACTTCGAGCTGAACGTGTTCATGCCCGTTGCGGCTTACAATTTCCTGCAGTCCGCGCGTCTGCTTGCAGAGGCGATCATCTCCTTCAACAATAACTGCGCTGTCGGAATCGTTGCTGACAAGGAGAAGATGCACCACAATCTGCACAACTCCCTGATGCTGGTAACCGCGCTCAACCCCTACATCGGATACGAAAACGCGGCAAAGACTGCAAAGAAAGCTTATAAGGATAACATTTCCCTGAAACAAGCCTGCGTAGAGCTGGGATTCCTCACCGCTGAGAGATTTGATGAGGTCTTCCATCCCGAGCAGATGGTATAATGGCAAGGAGGCAAATATGAAGGTCAGTTATTTTCCCGGGTGCACGCTTCGCACCAAGGCAAAGAAGCTGGACGAGTACGCGCGCAAATGCGCCGAGATCCTGGGCGTTGAGCTCTGTGAGATCGAGGATTGGCAGTGCTGCGGCGGTGTCTTTGTAACCGCCCGTGACGAGGTTGCGTCCAAGCTTTCTTCCGTGCGTGCGCTGGTAGCTGCAAGAGATGCCGATCAGCCTCTGGTGACGGTGTGCTCCGCTTGTCACAACGTGATCAAGCAGACCAATCATGCAGTTCAGACCGACGAAGCGTTTGCACAGAAGGTCAATTTGTATATGGCGCAGGAAAAGAACGCATCCGCTCCCTATGCCGGAGAGACCCGCGTCCTGCACTATCTGGAGATGCTCCGCGATACGGTCGGATTTGACCGCATCAAGGCAGCAGTCAAGAACCCTCTCAAGGGTCAGAAGATCGCCGCTTATTACGGTTGTCTGTTGCTCCGTCCCGGCAAGGTTATGGGATTTGACGATCCCGAGAATCCCACGATCATCGAGGACTTCATCCGTGCGCTGGGCGCAGAGCCTGTCGTATACCCCGCAAGAAACGAGTGCTGCGGAGGATACATCGCGCTGGAGGATGCAGCAGCTGCAAAGAAGAGAAGCAACGCAGTTTCCCAAAGCGCCGCAAATCACGGCGCCGAGAAAATGGTAACGGCTTGCCCGCTTTGCAAATATAATCTTGAAAAGAACGGAAGTGAGATTCCCGTGGTGTACTTCACCGAGCTTTTGGCGGAGGCACTGGGAGTAAAGGAGGATTGCGATGCAGAGTAAAAAAGAGCTTCAGAAGGAGCAGATCCTTCGCATGAGCGGCGTCAATCCCCTCAAGTGTATGCGTTGCGGAAAATGCACCGCGACTTGTCCTTCCTACGATGAGATGGAGTACCATCCGCATCAGTTCGTTTACATGGTGGAGACGGGAGATCTGGAAGCACTCAAGAATTCCGATTCGATCTACAAGTGCCTGTCCTGCTTCGCCTGTGTAGACCGTTGCCCCAGAGGCGTTGAGCCTGCAAAGCTGGTGGAAGCACTTCGCTTGTCAGTGATCCGCGAGAAGGGCGCAAACCACCTCAAGGCAGACGATCTGCCCGCGCTCCTCGATGACGAGATGCCTCAGCAGGCACTCATGAGCGCGATGAGAAAATATTCTAAGTAAGAAAGGAGATACGAACCATGCAAAGAATTGGCGTTTTTGTTTGCCACTGCGGTACCAACATCGCAGGAACGGTGGATGTAAAGGCAGTTGCAGAGGCTCTTCAGTATGAGCCCGGCGTCGTGATCTCCACCGAATATCAGTATATGTGCTCCCAGGCGGGACAGGACCTCATCAAGGCGGCGATCGCAGAGCATCGCCTGACCGGTATCGTGGTTTGCTCCTGCTCGCCCCGTATGCACGAGGCAACCTTCCGCAAGACCGCGGCGGCTGCAGGTCTCAACCCCTACATGGTTGAGATCGCAAACATCCGTGAGCAGTGCTCTTGGGTACACAAGGATATGGCTGTCGGAACCGAGAAGGCGATTATTCTGGGTAGAGCGGCGGTTGCAAAGGTCAACCTCAATGCGCCTCTGACCCCCGGCGAGAGCCCCGTAACCAAGCGTGCGCTCGTGATCGGCGGCGGAATTGCCGGCATTCAGACCGCGCTCGATATCGCAGACGCGGGATTCCCCGTGGATATCGTTGAGACCAAGCCCACCATCGGCGGTAAGATGGCTCAGCTTGATAAGACCTTCCCGACGCTCGACTGTGCGGCTTGTATCCTCACTCCCAAGATGGTGGATGCGGCGCAGAATGAAAATATCAGAATCTTCTCCTACAGTGAAGTGACTGCAGTGAGCGGATTCGTCGGAAACTTTGACGTGACCATCAAGCGCAAGGCGAGATACGTCAAAGAGGATCTCTGTACCGGATGCGGCGCGTGCGTCGAGAAGTGTCCGCAGAGAAAGATTCCCAATGAGTTCAATATGGGAATGGACAACCGCCGCGCGATCTACATCCCCTTCGCACAGGCAGTGCCGAAGGTTGCGACCATCGACGCAGACTACTGTATGATGCTCAAGACCGGCAAGTGCGGCGTCTGCTCCAAGGTATGTACCGCAAAGGCGATCGATTATCAGGCAAAGGACGAGTTCGTCAATGAAAAGTACGGTGCCATCGTGGTTGCAACCGGCTTCAATCCCATCTCTATGGAGAAGTTTGACGAGTTTGCATACTCCCAGTCCAAGGACGTAATCACCTCACTTGAGCTGGAGCGTCTGATGAACGCGGCAGGCCCCACGGGCGGAACGCTGCTTCGTCCCTCCGACGGAGAGCATCCTCACACCATCGTTCTGGTGCAGTGTGTGGGATCCCGTTGCTCTGCGTGCGCAGAGAAGGGTAAGGAGTATTGCTCCAAGATCTGCTGTATGTACACCGCAAAGCACGCAATGCTGATCCGCGACAAGTATCCCGACACCGAGGTCTACGTCTTCTACATCGACGTTCGTACCCCCGGCAAGAACTTTGACGAGTTCTACCGCCGCGCGGTTGAGGAATACGGCGTACATTACATTAAGGGAATGGTCGGAAAGGTGTCTCCCGAGGGCAAGAAGCTCCACGTTCAGGCATCCGATCTGATCGCAGGCAAGCAGCTTCACATTGATGCAGACCTCGTGGTTCTGGCGGCTGCAATCGAGCCCGATAAGTCCGCCCGTCCTCTTGCAACCATGCTGACTGCAAGCATGGATACCAACGATTTCTTCACCGAGGCGCATCCCAAGCTTCGTCCCGTGGAAAGCCCCACGGCAGGCGTGTTCCTGTCGGGCGCTTGCCAGGGACCCAAGGATATTCCCGAGACGGTTTCTCAGGCGGGCGCGGCTGCGTCCAAGGTCATCGGACTCCTTTGCAAGGATAAGCTGACCGGAAACGCTTGCGTGGCGCACTCGGATGAGTGGATGTGTAACGGATGCTCTACCTGTGAGAAGGTCTGCCCCTACGGCGCGATCACTTACGAGGAGAAGGAGTACAGAATGCCCGACAGAACGACCAAGATGCGCAGAGTCGCAATGGTTAACGAGGCAGTATGCCAAGGATGCGGTGCTTGTACCGTTGCTTGTATGTCCGGCGCAATGGACCTCAAGGGCTTCCTGAATAAACAAATTATGGCGGAGGTAGATGCAATATGCAAATGACAGAATATAAACCGTTGATCGTTGCATTTTGCTGCAACTGGTGTTCCTACGCAGGCGCAGATCTGGCAGGAAACAACCGTCTGAACTACCCGGCAGACGTCAAGATCATTCGCGTTCCTTGCTCCTGCCGCGTCAATCCCACCTTCATTCTGAAGGCGTTCCAGAAGGGCGCTGACGGCGTGATCATCTGCGGATGTCACCCCGGCGACTGCCACTATACTTCCGGTAACTACTACACCCGCCGCCGTATGGCACTTCTGTTCTCCATGCTGGATTACCTCGGCATCGAGCGCGAGCGCACCCGTGTGGAATGGGTTTCCGCCGCAGAGGGCGCAAAGTTTGCAGCAACCATGAACGATTTCGTTGCAACCGTCGCCGCTCTGGGAGAAAATAAGAGATTGGAGGATCTGAGATGCAAGAAGTAACGAGAGAATGTCTGATCAATCGAGCGTCTGAGCTCCTCGCCAGCGGCACCGTTGACCGCGTGCTCGGCTGGAAAAAGGGTGAGTTTGCATACGACGTGACTCCCGCCGTTTTCACGGCGAAGGAGGAGCTGGAGGCAGGTTTCGTCTGGAACGGCTTCTGCGGCGCAAACTTCTCCAAGTATTTGATTTCCGAAACAGGGAAGAGCAGCTCCAAGGTTCTGGTGTTCCTCAAGCCCTGCGATACCTACAGCTTCAACCAGCTCCTCACCGAGCACCGTTTCAACCGTGAGAAGGTTTACGCCATTGGCGTTCCTTGCGACGGTATGCTGGACGTTGACGCCATCAAGAAGACGGCGGACAGCATCCTTGGTGTGACGGTCGAGGGAGAGAATGTCAATGTTGAGACCCTCTATGACGGTGTTGTGACCGTCAGCCGCGCTGACGTGCTGGCAGAGAGATGCAAGAACTGCAAGTCTCGCCGCCACGTTGCCTATGACGAGCTTCTGGGCGAGAGCGGAGACGTGATCGATTCCAACCGCTTTGACGAGGTCGAGAAGCTGGAAAAGATGACGGCAGACGAGCGTTATGCCTTCTGGCAGAACGAGCTCTCCCGTTGCATTCGTTGCAACGCGTGCCGTGACGCTTGCCCTGCTTGCACCTGCGAAAAGTGCGTATTCGATAACCCCCAGTCGGGCATCGACAACAAGGCGGCAAGCAATGAGTTCGAGGAAAAGCTCTTCCACATCATTCGCGCCTTCCACGTAGCAGGTCGCTGCACCGACTGTGGCGAGTGCTCCCGCGTTTGTCCTCAGCAGATCCCCCTGCACCTGCTCAACCGTAAGTTCATCAAGGACATCAATGAATTTTATGGCGAGTATCAGGCGGGTGCCGAGGTTGGAAGCAGAGCTCCCATTGTAAACTACACCCTCGAGGACCTTGAGCCGGGCGAGGCAGTGAAGGGAGGAGACGACAATGCGTAAGATTTCTCTGAATCAGCTTGACGCGCTCTTCTCTGCGATCGCTTCGCAGAAAAAGCTCTATCTCCCCGTTGATAGCAACGGCGGTGCAAAATTTGAGGAATGGGCAGAGGGCAAGACGCTTTCAAACGCACTCAACACCGTTCGCAGCGCGAAGGATTTCTTCTTCCCTCAGACCGAGAACCTCATGGATTTCAAGGTAGAGGGAAAGACTGTCGAGATTATCGACACCAGAAGCGAATGCGAGGATTTCGTTGTCTTCGGCGTACGCGCTTGCGACGTCAAGAGCTTTGAGATCCTGGATCGCGTGTTCCTCTCCGATCCTGTAGATACCTATTATCAGAACCGCCGCGAGCACGGCGTGATCGTTTCCATGGCTTGCTCCCGTCCTGCCGAGACCTGCTTCTGCACGACCTTCGGCATTGACGCGGCAAATCCCGAGGGAGACGTCGTTTGCTACCGCACCGAGGATGCTCTCTATCTCGATGCAAAGACCGAAAAGGGCGAGGCACTTCTCGCTGCTGTGGCTTCGCTGACCGAGGATTCCGACAATGCCGCAGTGGAGGCGCAGAAGGTTCTCATCGGCGAGCGTATGAAGAAGCTTCCTCTCGCTGATCTGAAGGCAGACGCCTTCGGCGCTGATAAGACCAAGGAGTTCTTTGACGCACCCGAGTGGAAGGAGCTTTCCGCTACCTGCCTTGGTTGCGGAACCTGCACCTTCGTTTGCCCGACCTGCCAGTGCTACGATATCAAGGATTTCAACACCGGAAACGGCGTCAAGCGCTTCCGTTGCTGGGACTCCTGTATGTATTCCGATTTCACCAGAATGGCGCACGGAAACTCCCGTCTCTCGCAGGTAGAGCGCTTCCGTCAGAGATTTATGCACAAGCTGGTGTACTATCCCACCAATAACGGGGGACTGTTCTCCTGCGTGGGATGCGGACGCTGCCTTTCCAAGTGCCCGATCAATATGAACATCGTCAAGGTAATGAAGAAGCTGGGAGGTGGCAAGTGATGAGCAATCAGAAAGAAGCATTGATTCCCGTCGTGGGTGTTGTGACCGATATTCGCATCGATACCCCCGACGTCAAGACCTTCCGCGTCGTGACACCGGACGGTAAGAAGGCGTTCGACCATATGCCCGGACAGTGCGCGATGCTGTCTATCCCGGGCGTTGGAGAGGCAATGTTCTCGATCACCTCTTCTCCCACGAATACCGAATACATGGAGTTTTCCATTAAGAAGTGCGGATGCGTGACCGAGTGGCTTCACTCCATGGAGGTTGGTCAGCAGATCACCATTCGCGGTCCTTACGGAAACGCGTTCCCCGTAGATACTGCTTTTGCAGGTAAGGATATGCTCTTTATCGCGGGCGGTATCGGACTTGCGCCCCTGCGCTCGGTCATCAACTACTGCCGTCACTACCGTGACCGCTACGGAAAGATCGACATTGTTTACGGCTCCCGCAGTATGCAGGATCTCGTGGACTACAAGGAGATCATTGACGAGTGGTCCAAGGATGCGGGCGTCAACGTCTATCTGACCATTGACAGAGAGCAGCCCGAGTGGGACGGTCACGTGGGATTTGTACCGAATTACGTTAAAGAACTCGGATTTTCCACCGACAAGACCGCCATTCTCTGCGGTCCTCCCATTATGATTAAGTTCACTCTGGCAGGACTTCAGGAATTGGGATTTGACAAGACCCAGGTCTACACGACGCTGGAGCTTCGCATGAAGTGCGGATTCGGTAAGTGCGGACGTTGCAACGTTGGAAGCAAGTACGTTTGCAAGGACGGCCCCGTGTTCCGTTGCGACGAGTTGGATGAGCTTCCGGATGAATATTGAGAAAGGTGCGTAAAGGATAACGACAATGGAAAAAATGGTAAATGTATTTTTGTTCGGTAAGCAGTACAGCGTTCCTGCAGACCTGACCATTATGAGAGCCATGGAATATGCAGGATATCAGCTGGTACGCGGTTGCGGATGTCGCAACGGCTTCTGCGGTGCTTGCGCAACGATCTACAGAATCAAGGGCGAGCGCGAGCTGAAGACCTGTCTGGCTTGCCAGACCAAGGTAGAGGAGGGAATGTACGTTGCAACCCTTCCGTTCTTCCCCTTGGTAAAGCAGGTTTACGATATTGAGACTGTTAAGACCACCGAGCAGGTGATGATGCAGCTGTATCCCGAGATCTACGCTTGCATCGGATGCAACGCGTGCACCAAGAGCTGCACGCAGTCCCTCAACGTCATGCAGTACATCGCATACGCGCAGAGAGGCGAATTTGAGAAGTGCGCCGAGGAGTCCTTTGACTGCGTCATGTGCGGCGTATGCTCCTCCCGTTGCCCCGCAGGCATCTCGCACCCTCAGGTTGCAATGCTGGCGCGCCGTATCAACGGAAAGTACCTCGCTCCCAAGACCGAGCATCTTGAGAACCGTGTCAAGGAGATCGAGAACGGCACCTTCACCGAGCTGATCGAGGCACTCATGGGCAAGCCCGTTGAGGAAATGAAGGAACTTTACAACAATCGTGAGATCGAGAAATAAGGAGGGCGCGTATCATGTATTCTGCTGAATTTCAAGAATCCCTGAAGGCGGTTGAAGCCGCAAGAGAGGCGAATATCGCCTATGAGCCCGCCCGTATGACGGCAAAGCAGAAGGAAGACCTTCTGGCGCAGTATCATCCTGACTACAAGCAGAGCGAGTTTGCGACCCTCTCCATCGGCCCCAACAAGGGCGAGAAGGTTCCGGTTGAGCTTTGCGAGATGCTCGAGGCTCACAGCCGTATCACCGCGGCTGACGTTGATCTTTCCAACGTAAAATATGACGTAGACGTACTCGTGATCGGTGGCGGCGGAGCAGGTGCTTCTGCTGCGATCGAGGCGCACAATGCAGGCGCCAACACCATGATCGTAACCAAGCTCCGCATCGGAGACGCCAACACCATGATGGCAGAGGGCGGAATCCAAGCGGCAGACAAGAAGAATGACTCTCCCGCGATCCACTTCGTTGACGCATTCGGCGGCGGACACTTTGCGGCAAAGCGCGAGCTGCTTGCAAAGCTGGTTTGCGACGCTCCCGGTGCCATTCAGTGGCTCAACGATCTGGGCGTAGAGTTCGATAAGACCGAGGACGGAACCATGGTTACCACCCACGGCGGCGGAACCTCCCGCAAGCGTATGCACGCGGCAAAGGACTACTCCGGTGCGGAGATCATGAGAACCCTGCGTGACGAGGTCATCAACCTCGGCATTCCGGTGGTTGACTTCACCTCTGCTGTCGAGCTGATCCTTGACGATCAGGGCAACGCTGCAGGCGCAGTTCTGATGAACATGGAGACCAAGGAGCTGATGGTTGCTCGCGCAAAGACGGTTATTTTGGCAACGGGTGGCGCAGGAAGAATGCACTACCAGGGCTTCCCGACCTCCAACCACTACGGCGCAACCGCTGACGGACTGGTTCTGGGCTATCGCGTAGGCGCAAAGCTTCTCTATGCGGACACCCTTCAGTACCATCCCACCGGCGCGGCATATCCTCAGCAGATCTTCGGCGCACTGGTAACCGAGAAGGTTCGTTCGCTGGGCGCAAAGCTCATCAACCGCGACGGAACCGCATTCATGCATCCCCTGGAGACCAGAGACGTGTCTGCTGCATCCATCATCCGTGAGTGCTCTGACAGAGGCAACGGCATCGATACCGGCAACGGTAAGGCGGTATGGCTCGATACTCCCATGATCGAGAAGATCGGCGGAGAGGGAACCATCGAGAAGAGAATTCCCGCTATGATGAGAATGTTCGCAAGCTACGGCATCGACATTCGCAAGGAGCCTATCCTCGTTTACCCCACGCTTCACTACCAGAACGGCGGACTTGATATTGACGTGAGCGGCATGACCACCAATGTCAAGAACCTCTTCGTTGCAGGTGAGGCAGTTGGCGGTATCCACGGCAGAAACCGTCTGATGGGCAACTCTCTGCTTGACATCATCGTCTTCGGCCGCACCGCAGGTGTGAGCGCGGCAAAGACCGCAAAGGATGTGACCGTCGGCGCGCTGACGCTTGACCACATTGCAAAGTTCGACGCAGAGCGCGAGGCTGCAGGCATCAAGACCGATGCGGTATCTCCCAAGCTTCTGCCTGATTACACCCGTAAGGTAAACGGCTGATATACAAAGGAGTATTAACAGTATGAGTTTATTTGGCGGTGTGATTTCGATCAGCAATCTTTCGACCCTGCTGTTCGTTGTGTTTACTGTTTTGATGCTCGGCTATGCACTCGGAAGAATTACCATCAAGGGTATTTCTCTGGGTGACGCGGGCGTATTTATCGTAGCGTTGCTCATTGGTGCGCTCTGCTTTAAGATGAACGAGCTTGGTCAGCTTGTGTTCTTTGCTTCCACCAAGCCCTATGATTTTTCCAGTGGACTTTCTCTGATTGAGAGCCTCGGACTGATCCTCTTCGTAACCTCTGTTGGTTACATCGCAGGACCCAAGTTCTTCGGTAACTTCAAGAGAAACTTCAAGTCCTACGTACTTCTCGGTGTGATTATTATTCTCGCGGGCGGTCTTGCCGCTGCAGGATGCATCGGTCTTGGCGAGGTGATCGGCTACGGCGCGACCATCGAGGAGCAGGACGGCTTCGTAGCCATGATCGTAGGCCTTCTGTCCGGCTCTCTGACCTCCACTCCCGCGTTCTCTGCGGCAAAGGCGACCGTTGCATCCGAGTATACCTCTCTGGTATCTGTCGGACACGGTATCGCTTACATCTTCGGTGTCGTTGGCGTTGTGCTCTTCGTTCAGCTCATCCCGAAGCTTTCCAAGGCAAACATGGACGAGGAGAGAGCAAAGCTGGTTGTGAAGACCGAGGAGACCAAGAAGTCCTTTGCGGGCAAGATCTTTGAGATCGACCATATGGGCATTGCAGGATTTGCGCTTGCAGCACTTCTCGGAACGGTGATCGGTCAGATCAAGATTCCGCTTTCCTCCGCAGGACTGAATGGAACCTGCTTCTCGCTGACCACTACGGGCGGATGCTTACTCACGAGCTTGGTTCTCGGCCACTTCGGCAGAATCGGCCGCGTTGGCGTGATGCCTGCGGCGACCACCCTCAAGCTCTTCAGAGAGCTTGGACTGGTGCTCTTCCTGGTTGGAGCGGGTATCCCCGGCGGCGCAGAGTTCGTTGAGAACTTTGACCCCATGTACTTTGTTTATGGAATCATCATGACGATCGTTCCTCTGATCATCGGTTATCTCTTTGCAAAGTACGTGCTCAAGCTCAGCCTGCTCAACAATCTGGGCTCGATCACGGGCGGTATGACCTCGACTCCCGCGCTCGGAACGCTGATCGGTGTTTCGGGAACGGAGGACGTTGCGGCTGCATACGCGGCAACCTACCCGATCGCTCTGATCGCGGTCGTGCTCGTATCGCAGTTCCTGATCATTCTGTTCTAAAAATTACAAACGGATATCCGCAAAAGCGGATAACCGTCTTCCTGTCTTTTACTCCAGAATCATGCGCTCCCGC